>JASHWA010000612.1 GCA_030044325.1 Bryobacteraceae bacterium | reverse complement strand
CGGATTTCATTGCGGCCGCGGGGCCGACGTATGGCGCGCTGGTTGAAAAATGGTGGCTCCATGGCGAAATTCCGGGTCTGCTTGCGGATCGCGTGTACACCGCGGGCGCGATTCGGGAGCGTCTGGGTTCGGCGATCATCGTTTACGGCACGCATGCGGAAGCGGGTGCGAATCGTTTTGCGGCGGAGCAGTGGCAGAAGAAGTTTTTGAACCAGTTCGAAAGCGAAGTGCATATTTATAAGGATTTCGAGGTTGCCGATTCGCTGCTCACTTCCCGCGACGTGGTATTCGTCGGACGTCCGGAAACGAACTCGGCGCTGGCGGAATGGGCCAAACGGATGGCGCTCGGTTATGACGGCGCGGCGTTCCGCGTCCAAAATGAGGAGCACGCGTCGGAAAATGACGCGCTCATCTGGGCGGCGCCGAATCCGGGTGATCCCGAGCACATGGTCGTGATCGCGGCGGGGAACAGTCCGCTCGCCACGGTGCTGCTCGCGCGGGAGAATCTCGGATCGTATCAATACGCGATCGCCGAGCGCGGGCGCGAGACCGAATCAGGATTTATCAAATAATGAAGACTCTCTTATTGCTCACTCTGATGGCTTCGGCGATTCAAGCGTCGGATCGGAAGGCGGCGATCGATCAGCTGGTGCAGCCGGTGATCGATAGCGGTACTGCGCCGGCGGTAGTGGTCGCCGTGATCGAGAACGGAAAGCCGCAGATTTTCGGCTATGGCAAGGGCGCGGGCGGCGGCGCGCCGGACGGGTCGACGATTTTCGAGATCGGGTCGGTGACGAAGACTTTCACCACGCTCGCGCTGGCACAAATGGTGCAGCGGAAGCTGGTCGCTCTGGACGATCCGATTCGAAAATATCTGCCGGAAGGAGCGGTTCCGGCCGCGAGCGAGGGCCAAACGGAGATCCGGCTGATCGATCTGGCAACGCAGCATTCGGGGCTGCCGCGGCTGCCGAACAACATGCATCCCAAGGACCCGGCGGACCCTTATGCGGATTACACGCCGAAGCTGCTGTATGAGTTTCTCGCGGAGCACGGACTGGCGCTGCCGGCAAAGCCGGATTTTCTTTACAGCAATCTGGGGATGGGACTGCTGGGGCACGCGCTGAGCCTGCGCTACGGGAAATCGTATGAGCAAATGATCGTGGATCTGGTCGCCGATCCGCTGAAAATGCAGGACACGCGAGTGACACTCAGCGGGGACCAGCAGAAGAGATTCATTCAGGGGTACGATGCCGAGGGCGATCCGGTGCATGTGTGGAATCTGGACGCGCTGGCGGGCGCGGGAGCACTGCGGTCGGACGCGGCCGATCTGGTGACGTATTTGCAGGCGCAGATGGACCCTCCGGCGAGCTTGAAGGCGGCCATCGATCTGGCGCACACGGAGCAGCACAAGATCGGGGCGCTGGGCGCGATCGCGCTCGCCTGGATTATCAAGCCGGACGGCAAGACATACTTGCATGACGGCGGGACGGCGGGTTTTTCGACTTACGTTTCTTTCAACGCGACGACCAAGACTGGCGTGGTGGTGCTGGTGAATTTCGGTGGAACTCTGATGGACCAGTTGGGCGCGCAGGTCGAAAAAATCCTCGCCGGGGAAACGGCGCAGCCGCTCCCGGTGCATCGCGCGATCACGCTCGATTCGAAGATGCTCGAGGAGTATCCGGGGTCTTATGAGATGATCCCGGGAGTTCGCCTCGCGATCACGCGGGAAGGCGATAAGCTCTTTGTGCAGCTTCCGCGCCAGCCCAAGTTTCACCTGTACGCGGAAGCGAAGGACAAGCTGTTCCTGCGCATCGTGGATGCGACGATCACGTTCGACCGCAACGATCAGGGGCAGATCACGGGATGCGTGCTGCATCAGAACGGGCGCGATCTGAAGGGCAAGCGGGTGGAATAACGGGTAGTGGCCTTGGAACTGGAAAAAGTACTCTTGCGTAAAGTGGGCGATGCGATTTCGCGATTCAGGATGATTCGCGAGGGGGATCGCGTGGCGGTGGCGCTTTCGGGCGGGAAGGATTCGCTCACGCTGCTGGAGATTCTGCTGCGATTGCAGCATCGCGCGCCTGTGGAGTTTACGGTTTGCGCGTTTACCGTCGAGCAGGGAAAGTTTTTGCGTCCGTTCGAACCGCTGGGAAGTTATTTGAAGGATCGAGGGGTGGATTGGACATATCATCGCGACAATCCATCGCTGCGGCTGCTCGATGAGCAGCCCGGGCATGGATGCGATTTGTGCAGCCGGTACCGGCGGCGCGCGGTTTATCAGATTGTGCGCGGGTTGAAGGCGAACGTGATCGCGTTCGGGCACACGGCAGACGACTTTTGCGAATCGTTTTTGCGCAACTCGCTGTTCACGGGGCGAATCAGCGCGCTGCCTCCGGTGACGTGGTCGCGCGAGCGCGATTTCCGGCTGATCCGGCCGCTGGTTTACGTGACGGAGGATTTGACGGGGCGCTTTGCGGAATCGCTCGGGGCGCCTGTGATTCCGTGCGGGTGTTCGCAACGGACGGGGACGGTGCGCCGCACGCTTCGCGATTTGTTCGCCGAGCTTGAAAAAGATTATCCGCATTTAAAGGAAACGATGCTGGCAGCGATGGGGAAGATCGAGACGTCGCGGCTGCTGGACACCAGGTATTTGGATTTGGAAGGCACGGCGGAGCAGGATCCGCTGGCGATTTTGGGTGACGGCTGAATTCCACCCCGGCTCTCACGCACCGGGCTTTCGAGCGCGCCGCCCGTTTTGCGGGACCGGGGGCGCCTTGTTAGAATCGTCTCTTGCCGGCATCCCTTGTGACCGTAGTCGTGCCCACGCTGGGCGCGGATGACGCTTTGGCCGGTTGCTTACGCGCTCTGGAAAATCAGACCTTCGAGCGATTTGAAGTGGTGGTTGTCGATAACAGCGGAGCCGGCCGTGTCAAGGCATCGGACGCACGTGTGCGCGTGATTGCGAATGCGCACAATGTGGGATTCGGGAGAGCGATCAACCAGGCGATTCTCGCGTCGAATGCGCCTTATGTTGCCGCGCTGAATGACGACGCAACTCCGGACGCGATGTGGCTTGCAAGAATGGTGTGTGCGGCGGAGGCGCGTCCGCGGGCGGGGATGTTCGCGTCGGAGGTGCGCCTGGGCGATTCAGGAATGCTCGATTCGGCGGGGATGTTGATCGCGGCGGACGGTTCGAGCAAGCAGCGGGGGCATGGCGAAGCGCCGGAAAAATTCGCGAACGTGCGCGACGCGTTTTGTCCCAGCGGATCGGCGGCGTTGTACCGGCGGAAGATGCTCGACGAGATCGGGCTGTTTGACGAAACCTTTTTTCTGTATTGCGAAGATACCGACTTGGGATTACGCGCCCGGCGCGCCGGGTGGGAATGCGCGTATGTTCCGGGCGCGATCGTGGAGCATCGCTATTCGCATTCGGCCGGGCGCGCGTCGCCGCTCAAGGCGTATTACGTGGAGCGCAACCGGCTGTACACGGCCATCAAGAATCTGCCGGTTTCGATGCTCGTCCAGGCGCCGTTTTTCGCGGCGGCGCGATATTGGTGGCATCTGGCCTCGATGCTCGAAGGGCGGGGGAAGGCGGCGGAGTTCCGGCGGGCGGGATTTTCGGCGGCGATGCTGCCGTTCCTGGTTTTTCGCGCGCACGTTTCGGCTGTGTTCCGGATGCCGCGACTGATTGGCGAGCGACGGAAGATCCGCGCAAAATCGCGTTTGACGCCGCGCGAGTTTCGCGAGCTTCTCAAGCGAAATTCCATTCCGATCCGGCGCGTGGCAACGTTGTGAAGGACGTGAAGCTGCTGATCCTGATTCCGGCGTACAACGAAGAGGGCGCGGTGGGCGGCGTGGTTCGAGAAGTGCGCGAAGTGATGCCGGGCGTCCCGGTGCTGGTGGTGGACGATTGTTCGGGCGATGCGACGCGAGCGGTCGCGCAGGAAGCCGGCGCGCGCGTTCTTCCGCTGCCCTATCATCTGGGCCTGGGCGGATGCGTGCAGGCCGGCTACCGGCTGGCATTCGAGCTGGGCTACGATTACGTGATTCGCGTGGACGGCGACGGCCAGCACGATCCCCGTTACATTCCAAAAATCTTGAACGCGCTTGAGCGCGAGAATTGCGAGATGGTGATCGGCTCGCGATTTCTGAACGGCGAGGGGAATCACAGCGGGTTTCTGCGCCACGCCGGGATCGTTTTTTTTCGCGCGATGCTGCGGCCGATTCTGGGAAAGCCGGTGCGCGATCCGACTTCCGGGTTCGTGGGCGTGAACCGCACCGCGCTCGCGCTGTTCAGCCGCAGCTTTCCGCTGGAATATCCGGAGATCGAGGCTTTGGTGGTGTTGCAGCGCAAGCGATTCCGGTTTATCGAAGTGCCCTGCGCGATGCGGGCGCGGCGCGCCGGACGGAGCACGATCACGGCGCTGGGGTCGCTGTATTATCCGATTCACGTGCTGCTGGGCGTGTTCGTCAACGTGCTGAAATTCGAAAGACGGAGAAAATAGGATATGCGATTCGCCAACGTGGCCACGGCGTTCAGCGTGGTGCTGATCGGGCTGGTGCTCGCCTCGGTGCGCCGCGAGCACATCCGCGCGGAATATTCGGTAAGCTGGCTGGGCGCGGG
>JASHWA010000611.1 GCA_030044325.1 Bryobacteraceae bacterium | reverse complement strand
AGGCTGGTGCAGGCCCGCGTTTTCGGCGCCCGAGCCGCGCTCGATTTCCTGGATCAACAGGCCGCCGGAACGCGGCAGCCGCAGCGCTTCCGCGATATCGCCCGGCGGAATGTACACCGCATAGGCGCCGAACCACGCCTTTCCAAAACTCTTGCCGGCGTGGAAATTTTCGAGCATGAGCTTGGCGCGGTTGATCGGCATGGCGAACCCGATGCCGACGTTGCCTCCGTTGGGGCCGTAGATGGCGGTGTTGATGCCGATGACGCTGCCCGAGGAATCGAGCAGCGGGCCGCCGCTGTTGCCCGAATTGATCGCGGCGTCGGTTTGCAGCATTCCTTCGAGCGGTTCATTGTTTTCGCCGCGGATATCCACGCCGAGCGAGCTGATCACGCCCACCGTCAGCGTTCCCCTCAATCCGAACGGCTGCCCGATGGCCAGCACCTTCTGTCCCACCTGCACGTGCTCGGAATCGCCCAGGGTCAAAAACGGCAGCTTCTTTTTGGGATTGATCCGGATGAGCGCGAGATCGTCCTGGGGGTCGCGGACCAGCGCGGTTCCTTTATACGTGGATTGATCGGAAAGCGTGACTTCGATCTCGCTGCTGCCGCTGATCACGTGATTGTTGGTCAGGATCTGGCCTTCGGGATTGATGACGAATCCGGAGCCGAGGTTGTGGCCCTGCTCAACGCCGAAGAAGAAGGTCCGCTGGTAGACGGTGCTGGTGATATACACGACGCGGTCTTTGGAATTTTTGTAGATATCGATGTTGTTCTGCTCGTCGGCGCCGAGTCCGGCCGAGTGGGCGACCTGGGGTTCGCTCCACAGCGGCGCCATGGGGGCGAGGGCGCGGTGAAACAGCGAGCCGGGCTTGGCGGTGACGTAGATGAATCCGCCGACAAGGAGTGCGGAGATCAGCAGGGTTCGAAGATTCATACGGACGGTCCTAGATTCCTAAATAAGGTCGCACAAAAGAGGGGACAGACCGCTCTGTGCACTGAAGCGGCGGAGACCGGGTTTGAAGTAGTTCTTTTTGGGGGACAGAGTGGTCAGTCCCCTTTTTTGAGCGGCATGGGCTTACTGAGTGCATCGAAGACTGCCCTGGTTTGCTCGAGCGTGTGCTCTTTGGATTGCGAGGTATCGATGACGTAATCGGCGTACTTCATTTTTTCTTCGAGAGGCATTTGCCTGTGCATGCGCTCGAGGGCCTGTTCACGGGTGATATGATCTCGGGACATGGCGCGTTCGATTTGCTGGTCTTCACGGCAAACAGCCAGGATCAAGCGGTCGTAATTGCGGTAACTTCCCGTTTCTATCAGTATCGCAGCTTCCACTACGGCGATGCCGGACGGGTTTTCGGCGGCGAACTTTTCGAGCATTGCGCGGGTCCGGGCGCGGACGGCGGGGTGGACGATCGCGTTGAGTTTTTCGAGACGCTGGGGATCGGCAAAGACGATGGAGGCGAGGGCGCGGCGGTCATTGGTGCCGAATTCTCGCATCACGGCGTCGTAGGCTTCGGCGCCGGGTTCGATCACCTGATGGCCAAGCTGGTCGGCTTGAACGAGGAAGCAGCCGAGGCCGGCGAGGGCATGGCCGACGAAGGATTTTCCGCTGGCGAGTCCGCCGGTAAGGCCCACTGTGGTCATTTTAGTGAGTGGCTTGTGGTGAGTGGTCCGTCGCCGGCTGTGGGGCCCGGCGCGGCGCTTCAACGACCCGTCGACCCACCACCGACTGCAAACCACGAACGATTTCTCTCATTGATGCCGCTCCGCGAGGTCGACGGTGTTCGACATCAGCATGGCGATGGTTAATGGGCCGACGCCGCCGGGGACGGGGGTGTAGGCGGAGGCACGCTGGAGCACCTCGAGCGGATGGACGTCGCCCACCAGCGCGGAGCCTTTGCGATCGAATTCGGCGGCCTTTCCGATGCGTTCGGCAAAGGCGCGGTCGGCGATGCGGGACTGGCCGACGTCGACGACGGTGGCGCCGGGGGCAATGAATTCGCCGGTGATATAGGCGGGCCGGCCGAGCGCGGCCACCAGGATATCGGCGCGATGGCACTCCTCGGCCAGATTGAAAGTGCGGGAGTGGCAGATGGTGACGGTCGCGTTTTCCTGAACGAGCATCATCGCCATGGGTTTTCCGACGATATCGCTGCGTCCGACCACCACGGCGCGGCGGCCGTCCATGGGGACGCGATAATACTTGAGCATTTGAATGATGCCGGCGGGCGTGCAGGCGCGCGGCGCCGGGCGTCCGGCGACCATGTGGCCCACATTGACGGGATGAAAACCGTCGGCGTCCTTATCGGGCGCGACGGATTCGAGGATTCTGCGAGAATCCACCTGATGCGGCAGCGGCATCTGCACCAGGATGGCGTCGATTTCCGGGCGGCGGTTGAGCTCGCAGACGACGGCCAGCAGGTCATCGGTCGAAATCGATTCCGGAGGGGTGATTTTCTCGCTGTAAATGCCGAGTTCGGCGGAAGCTTTGATCTTTCCGCGAACGTAGATTTCGGAAGCAGGATCGTGGCCGACCAAAACGACGGACAGTCCGGGCGGGCGGCGCAATTTTTCGATGCGCGGCTTGAGGCGCGCAAGAATTTCGGTGCGGACCGCGGTTCCGTCAAGAATCAGCATTCATTTGGAGTGTAGCAAGCGAGTCGCCGGACGGGTCCGTGGTTTGTAGTTTGCCGTCGGCTGCGGTTGAGCCTGGCGAGGGTGCACGGGCGTCGTCGCCGGACGGGTTCGTGGATTGTAGTTAGTCGTCGGCTGCGGTTGAGCGTCGCGAGGGTGCACGGCCGTCGACCCACCACCCACCACTCACCACCAACCGGTTTTGGCCATTCGGCAGAGTCGAAATAAGGTATGTTAAATACGATGGGAATTTAGCCGGAATTGGGCAAGTTGACAAGGACTTGCCTGTCCGCTATAGTTCTGAAGTACTGATTCTTCAACGGTTTGAAACCGGGGAGCGGCCATGGCCAGCAGCGCGAATGAGCGGGATGTCGATGTCAACTTCCCAATGGAAGATGACCTCGAACATCTGATGGAGGGGTATGGCCACCTGGCTCCTCCATCGGAAGGCGAGCTGCTTGAAGGCCATGTGGTCAAGGTCACGCCGCAGGAAGTGATCGTCGATTTCGGCTACAAACTGGAAGGGTTGGTGCCGATCGAGCAGTTCCGGCAGGCGGACGGCTCGGTGACGGTGCGCGCGGGCGACACCATCGACGTGATGATCGACCGGCACGCGCCGCAGCCCGAAGGCTATGTGCTGCTTTCGTTTTCGAAAGCCAACCGGCTGCGGATCTGGGACACGCTGGAACGGGCGATGCGCGATCAGCTCCTGGTTTCGGGGCGCGTGACTGAGCGAACCAAGGGCGGATTGATGGTGGACGTGGGGATTCCGGCGTTCATGCCGGGATCGCAAGTGGACATCCGGCCGATTCACGATCTGGATCAGTTTGTGGGGCAGGACATTCCGGTCAAGGTTTTAAAAATCAACCGGCGGCGCGGAAATGTAGTGGTTTCGCGCAAGATGGCGATCGAAGAGGACCTTAAAGCGCGCAAGCAGACGGCGCTCGAACACCTGTTTGAAGGCGCGGTGGTCACCGGGGTGGTGAAGAACCTGACGGAATACGGCGCGTTTGTGGATCTGGGCGGGATCGACGGGCTGCTGCACGTGAGCGACATGTCGCACGGGCGGGTGAATCATCCGAGCGAAGTGGTGCATGTCGGTGATGAGCTGACAGTGAAGGTGCTGAAATTCGATCGCGACAAGGAGCGGATTTCGCTGGGGCTGCGCCAGTTGACGCCGGACCCGTGGGAGACGCTTCCCGACCGGTGTCCGCACGGCAGCCGCGTGATCGGCCGCGTGATGAGCATCACCGACTACGGCGCGTTCGTGGAGATCGAGCCGGGCGTGGAGGGACTGATCCACATTTCCGAGATGACCTGGAGCCGGCGGATGAAGCATCCGAGCAAAGTGGTAAAGGTCGGCGACCAGGTGGAAGCCGTCGTGCTGGAGGTGAAGCCGCGGGAACGCAGGGTTTCCCTGGGGATCAAGCAACTCGAAGCCGATCCGTGGACCACCGTCGCGCAACGCTACAGCATCGGCAGCGTGGTGGAAGGGCGGGTGCGGAAACTGGCGGATTTCGGCGCGTTTCTGGAGATCGAAGAGGGTGTGGACGGGCTGGTGCACGTTTCGGATTTATCGTGGACCAAGCACGTGAAGCATCCCTCCGAGGTTTTGAAAAAAGGCCAGGTGATGCAGGCCGTCATTTTGAACATCGACGCGCCCAACCGGCGCTTGTCGCTGGGAGTGAAGCAGTTGCAGCCGGATGCGTGGGAGAGCTTTTTCCGCTCGCATGAAGTGGGCGACCTGGTGCGCGGGCGCGTGTGCCGGGCCGCGCAGTTCGGCGTTTTTGTGGAGCTCGCGCCGGGGGTGGAGGCGCTGTGCCACAAATCGGAGATCCCGCCGATGCCGGATCGGGTGGCCGCGGGCGCCGAATCGCCGCTGCCCATCGGGGACGAGTACGATTTCAAGATCATCAAGATGAATGAAGCCGAGAAGAAGATCGGCTTGAGTTTGCGCGCCGTGGCCGAGGAAGAGGAGCGGACGCGCCTGGAGGATTATCAGCGCCAAGCCGCGGCCGCGACCATGACCATCGAGGAGGCTATGAGCTTGCGAGGTAAAGGAGAAAGATGACCAAGGCGGAATTGATCGAAGAGGTCTCGCGCGTGGTGGAGATGACGCGCAAGGATTCCGAGGTAATCGTCGAGGCAATTTTCGACAGCGTGGTGCGTGCGTTACGGGGCGGGGACAAGATCGAGATCCGGGGATTCGGCAGTTTCCGGACGCGTCAACGGCAGCCGAGAGTAGGGCGGAATCCGAAGACGGGGGCGCGCGTGGAGGTTCCGGCCAAGCGGATTCCCTATTTCAAGCCGAGCAAGGAATTGAAGGACCTGGTGAACGGCGAAGCCGCGGTTCCCTCCGACGGGCATCCGCCGGAAGCGCCGCCGTCGGCCTAAATCGACCCCGAAAATATGGACCATCTGTGGAGCCCGTGGCGCTACCGCTACGTGTCCGCGGCGCATTCGGAGGAGTGTCTGTTCTGCCGCGTGGCGGCGGAAAGCGACGATAAAAACAATCTCGTGCTGTTGCGCGCGGAGCGGAATTTCATCATGCTCAACCGCTTTCCGTACACGAGCGGCCATTTGATGATCGCGCCGTATCAGCACGTCGCGACGGTGGAAGGCGCGGACGAAGCGGCGCTCGGAGAAATGATGGCGCTGGTGCAGCGGGCTGAATCGGCGCTGCGCCTCGCCTACCATCCGGACGGCCTGAATATCGGGATGAACATCGGCCGCAGCGCGGGAGCGGGCATCGCGCAGCATATCCACATGCACGTGCTGCCGCGCTGGCACGGGGATGTGAATTTCATGACCGCAACCGCGGAGACGCGCGTGCTGCCGGAGGATCTGGAAACGTCGTACGAGAAGCTGAGGCCGTTGCTGGCCGCAAGTGAAGCGGAGTGAGCACTGGGGAGTGGGGAGTGGGTATTGCAAGCATTCCCAGTCCCAGTCCCCAGTCCCCTCTTACGGCTTGGTGATGGTTCCGCAGGCGATGCGGTCGCCGGCGTTGCCGGAGGGGTCGGATTTCATATCGTCCGGCTTGGCGTGGATGATCAGCGCGGTCCCTCCGTTCGAATACAGCGAGTGCATATCGGAGCCGAGATTCACGCGCGGATCGCTGATGGTGGTTTTGACCGTTCCCTTGGGACCGACGGTGAAATTCGGCATGTCGCCGGCGTGCGGCTTGGGGCTCTGCGGATTATCGACGCCGTGATGCGACTTGTCGGGATTGAAATGGCCGCCCGCGCTGGTGAATCCGGGCGCTTCGCACTTGGCGTTCTGATGAAAATGCAGCGCGTGCTCTCCCGGCGGAAGATTTTTCAGGTCGAGCTTGACGGTGACGCCGGAACCGCCTTTGTTTTCGGTGATGGTGGCCGTGCCGACGCTTTGACCATCCGCGCCTTTCAGCTCCACTTTGACGGAATTGGCCGCGAACATCGCCGCGGCGGCGAAACCACCGGTGATCGCAATACGAACGGCAGAGTTCATGTTCTCTCCTCTCGGATAGTCTAAGACATTTTGGGATTTGGTGGAGCCGGCAAACCCGGGTGGTGTGACGAAAATGGTGCAACTTGGCGCCTTGGGAGGGATCTAATTCCACATGAAACAGAGGAATGCCGAACACACCTCTCCACAACCTAACGGCGCGCGGCGCGAGTTCCAGCGCTACGGGACCGTGGTGAATCGCGCGATCTCGCTCGACGAAAAAGTTCGCGCGACCAATTGCGAAAAACTCAACCAGATCCTGGCGGACACGATGAGCCTGCGCGACATGTACAAAAAGCATCACTGGCAGGTCTCCGGGCCGACCTTCTACCAGCTTCACCTGCTGTTCGACAAGCATTTCGGCGAGCAGGTGGAGTTGGTGGACGCGATCGCCGAGCGCATCCAGACGCTGGGCGGCGTGTCGATCGCCATGGCGCACGACGTGGCCGAGACGACGCGCATCGAACGGCCGCCGCGCGGGCGTGAGGACGCGACCGTGCAGTTGTTCCGGCTGCTTGAAGCGCACGGGATCATCATCGAAGAGACGCGCGAAGCGGCCGATGCGGCGACGGAAAACGGCGATCAGGGCACCAACGACCTGCTGGTGAGTAACGTTCTGCGCACCAACGAATTTGAGGTGTGGTTCATCACCGAGCAGCTTGCGGGCAGCGGCGTGGAAGGCGCGAGAAGCGACGATCTGGGCGAGATGGTGGGCGCGGCCAGGCGCGCGCATCACTGACCGGTTCGTTGATATTCTCGTGGAATGTTCCGATTTGGTTGCTTTCTGGCGGTGTGCGCCGCGGCGCACGGCGGCGCGTGCATTTCGACCAGCGGCTGCACGGAGTGGGTCGCGCTCGGCGGAGGGTCGCGGTCGCTGATCTACAGAACCTATTCGTTAGAGACGCCCAACCCCGCGATCCGGCGCGCGTTCATCATGGTGCACGGCGCGGGGCGCGACGCCGACAATTATTTCCGCACGGCGATCGCGGCGGCGTTTCTGGGCGACGCGCTCGACGACACCATGGTGATCGCGCCGCGCTTCGCATCCAATGACGGACGCGGCTGCCGCGACGCGCTCGGTCCGGGCGAAGTGAACTGGAGCTGCAACGGCGACAGCTGGCGGTCGGGCGGAACATCGATCAGCGACGACAAGCTGACGTCCTACGATTTCATGGACGCGATTGTGAAGAAGCTGGCGCGCAAAGACGTGTTTCCGAATCTGAAGGAGATCGTGGTGGCGGGGCATTCGGCGGGCGGACAGTTCGTGACGCGCTATGAGATGGCCAACAAGGTTCACGACACGCTGGGCGTTCGCGTGAGCTACGTCGTCGCGAATCCGTCGAGCTACGCGTATCTCGACGCCACGCGGCCCAACGCGGAGGCGGCCGGATTCCAGCCGTTTCGCGACGCGCGCAACTGCACCACGTTCGATCATTGGCCGTACGGGCTGGAAGGGCGCACGGGATATACGGCGAAAATTCCGGACGATCAGCTAAAAAAGCAGCTTGCGGCGCGGCCGGTGACGTATCTGCTGGGCGAGATCGACATTCTGCCGCTGGGCGGATTCGATTCGTCGTGCCCGGCGATGGCGCAGGGCGCCACGCGGCTGGCGCGGGGGCAGGCGTTCGCGAAATATGTGAACGAGAAGTTCGGCGCGCGCCACAAGGTGACCGTGGTGCCGTTGTGCGGGCACAATGCGCGGTGCATGTTCACGGCCGAGGTGGCGCTGCCGCTCGTTTTCCCCAAGGAGTGATGGTTTGGGACGGCGGGTTTTCAGCGCTGCCGACCGGCGCGGCTAAAGCCACGCGCGGCCTGAAGGCCGCTGTCTAACGTCCCGACTATTGCAACACCGGCAGCTCGCGATAAGTTTTGGGGACGAAGAGGCTGCCCTCGGTGATGCCCTGCGGCGCGATTTTTTGGAGGCGCGCGGCGAGGGTTTCGGCATCGATTTCGCGAGCGAGTGCGGAGGCGAACGCGCGCGCGGTTTGGCTCACCTGCTCGGCCGATTCAGCGGCGAATTCCAGGCGGAAATGGCGGATTCCGGCGCGCAGCCAGCCGTCGAAATGTGCGCTCGCTTGCTGCGCTTCGGCGCCGAAAACGGTGTTGCGGCATCCCACGTCGGCGAGGACGGGATGGGCGCGGCCGGCCGAATCGCGGAGCTCCACGCGATGCTTTTCGCAGGGACGGCCGCAATCGCGGTAGCTGGTTCCGGTGGAAAGAAAGCGGCAGAACACACAGTGCTCGGTGTGAAAAACGGGGAGATGCTGATACGCGATCGCCTCGACGCGAGCGGCCCCGATGCGGCGCGCGAATTCGGCGATCTGCGCGGCGTTCAGATCGTGCGTGGGCGTGATACGCGCCAGGCCCAGGGCGAGGTACGCTTCGGCGCTCAGCGAATTGGCCGCGTTGAGGCTGAAATCGCCGATGAGCTCGCATCCGGCGAGTTCTTCGAGCATTGCGGCGGAGCGCGCCAGGATCGCGCAGTCGAGGCTGCGAAGAAAATTCGCGATGCGCCGCTCGCCGGGCTTGAGAATGCGCGGGCTTGCCACGCGCGCGGCGATTCCGCCCGCTTTCACGCGATGGATCGACGGGCGCAGGCCGTACAGGTCGAGATAATCGAGCGTGACGCTGGCGGGGTGAAAATCGATCGCGGCGGAGAGCTGCTCGGGCGTGCGGACCAGAAGGTGGAGCTGCGGACCCTCAACGCGATCGACCTCCGCCCTTACGGGCAGGGCTTTCCGAGCGGCGAAAGCTCCGCCGGTCACGGCGGGGACGAGTTCGGCGGCGGAGATCAATTTCTCGACGGCGTCGCGGCGCAGATCGTTCAGCATCGACACGGGCGCGAAGGGTGATCCGATCGCGTCGAGCGAGAGCTCGCCCAATTGGTAGGCCGTATTGCCGAGGCGGCCGAACTGCTCGCGCAGGATTTCCGGTGAAATCGCGCGATGGCGGGCCGGGCCGAGCGGCTGACGGGATTCGACGCGGGCCTGGACACCGGACTTTCGGAGCTTCCACTCCGCAATGAGAGGCTCGCCTTGGCGCGCGATGACGCGAACATCCACGATCTGGCGCGCGACGGGACTGGGAGGGTCGATGAAGGGGCGCGCGGCGCGATCGAGATCGGGGTCGTGCGTGCGCCAGACGATATCGCCGGCGCGGATGCGGTCGAAGCGAATCGCGCCGCTCGCGAATCGCAGTTCGAGCAGGGCGCCGCGAGGGATGGTTTCATACACGCGGCCGCCTTCTTCGGGCTCCTCGGGACTGCGCCAGTCGGCGGCGTCAAACACGATGCCGTCGCCGGGTTTGACCGCGATCTCGCGCGTTTCGATCATCACGCGATCGGATTCGACGCGCGCGACGCGTCCGATTTCGACGCCGCGATGGCGCGGCGCGCGTCCCATGACCACGGCCTGATGATTGGCGCCGGTCATAAAAAACGGCCCGAGCCCGCGCGAATACACCTGTTCGAGCTCGAGGCGCTCGACGCGCGAAACGGGCGCGGCGCGGCCGGCCCACGCCTCGTCCACCGCCTTGCGATAGGCGTGGGTGGTCAGCGCGACGTATCCGGCGTCCTTGTAGCGTCCTTCGATCTTCAGCGCGGCGACGCCGGTCTCGACGATTTGGGGAATGTGTTCGAGCGCGTACAGATCGCCGGGCGAAAGCAGATAGCGCGCGTCGCCCAGCGGCTGCGCGCGCCCGTCCACCAGCATTTCGTACGGCAGGCGGCAGGCCTGCGCGCACTGGCCGCGGTTGGCGCTGCGGCCGCCCCACGCCTCCGAGGAAAAACACTGGCCGGAGTAGGCGACGCACAACGCGCCGTGCACGAAGATTTCGATTTGGCAGCCGGTTTCTTCGACAATCGAGCGCACCTCATCGAGCGACAGCTCGCGCGCGAGGGTCACGCGCTGCACGCCCGCGGCCTGCGCGAAGCGGACGCCGGCCGCGTCGGTGATGCTCATCTGGGTGCTCGCGTGGAGCTCCATTTCAGGAACGATTTGGCGCGCCAGGCGCAGGATTCCGTAATCCTGCACGATCATCGCGTCGGCGCCGGAGCGCGCGATGGCGGCCATCACGCGGGCGGCTGCTTCGATTTCGTGCTCGAACACGAGCGTGTTGAAGGTGACGTAGCCGCGCACGCCGCGGCGGTGCAGCGTGCGCATCGCTTCCGGCAGATCGTCGAGCGAAAATCCGGTTTTCGCGCGGGCCGAAAAATGTTTTAAGCCGAAATAGACCGCGTCCGCGCCGGCTTCGATCGCCGCGCGGAGTTGCGGCCAATGGCCGGCGGGACTCATGATTTCAGGCTTGCGGCGCATCGCTCTCGTTCCCATTATCCCGTAGGGGCCCGGCGTAACGAACGTGTGTGAAAGAGGGACAGCGATGAGCGAGGACGCTCTCGCGATGCCCGGAAGCATGAAATTCCGATTTCGACGTGTCCGCATTCCGGACGGGCGGCATCTTCCAGAAAGTCCTCCGTCCCGGTTTCCTTTAAGATCGTGGGATGGCGCCGCTCGTTCGCGTGGTTTGCTGGAGACCGGAGAAGGCGGCGCAGCGCGCGCGAGCGATCCAAGGCGCGGGATTTTGCGTCGATGCCTCTCCGCTCCGCACGTCGGGGCTGGTGGGGAAAATTCGCGATGCAGAGCCCGCGGCGGTGGTGATCGATCTGGACGCTGCGCCGTCGCACGGTCGCGCCGTTGCGATGGTGCTGCGCTCGAGCAAATCGACGCGGCAAATTCCCATCGTGTTCGCCGGCGGGGTGGAGGAAAAAGTCGCGCGGCTGCGGGCGGAGATGCCGGAGTGCTGTTTCACGACATGGGAGAAAGCGGGGAGCGCGATTGGGAGCGTCATTAGAACAGGGGCGGCGGCGCCGGTTGAAGCGAAATCGTACATGCAGCAGTGGTCGGGGACGGTACTGTCAAAAAAGCTCGATCTGAAGCCGGGAATGAAGGTCGCGATGCTCGGCGCGCCGGCGGGATTTTTTGAGACGCTGGTAGATTTACCGGATGGGATCGAATTTACCGAATCGATCGTGGGAGGCGTGAAGCTGGCGTTGTGGTTCGTGCGATCCGGCGCGGAGCTCGAAGCGGAAACCGGGTTCGTGTGCGCGCGCCTGCCCAAAGACGCCTCGCTGTGGATTGTGTTTCCGAAGCAGAGCGGGCGGCTGCGATCGGATTTCAGCAAACTGGATGTGCAGCGCGCCGCGCTCGCGCAGGGGATGGTCGATTATAAGATCTGTTCGGTGGACGCGGACTGGTCGGGGATGAAGTTCGCGCGGAAACGTCACTGAACGTAAATCGAGACGGTGTTGCTCTGGACGTTTCCCGCGGTGATCGCCAGCGGATAGGTTCCGGTGGCGAGCCGCGGGAGAATCAGGTTCACCTGGTACAAGCCCGCGAATCCCGGCGCGAGTCCGGCGAAGGCGACTTGCGCGGTCTGGCCGCCGACGGTCGCCGAAACGGATGCGCTCACGTAGGAGAACGGGGCCGCGGGCGCGGCGGCGCCGTCGCCGACGGATGGATTCACCGCGCCGAGTCCGGTGAGGAACACCGCGACCAGGCTTCCGGAGGGCGCGGGATTCGAGGAACTGTTCACGGTTCCGTCGGCATTGATGGTTCCGAAAATTCCCGGCGCGGTTGCGGCGATGGAGAGCATAGCCGAAACGTTGTTGTTGACGGTCACGGTGGCCGAGCCGGCGGAGGTTTCGAAGGGAACCTGGGCGTTGATCAATCCGGGGCTCGCATAGAGCAGGGGCGCGGGAAGTCCGCCGACTGTGACCGCCGCTCCTGCGAGGGTCGCCGGGAGCGGATAGGATGGCGCGCCGAGCGTTGATTGCGCGAGCGACGAGCCGTAGATGCTGATGAGCGATCCGGGAGCGGCGGGCCCGACCTGCTGGCTTGCGGCATTGGTGATGGAGATCGCCGGGGGTGGTGAGAGAAGGCCGAGCACATAGAGCGCGTCGTTGGTGACGGCGTAAACTTTTCCGTTGGCGACCATGGGCGTCGAGAATTTAACGAATCCGTCCAGCGCGTCGCGGCTGGA
>JASHWA010000610.1 GCA_030044325.1 Bryobacteraceae bacterium | reverse complement strand
GGGCCAGGGAGCAAGCAGTCCGAATCGCGCGAGCAGCAACGGATGCGCCGGAATTCCAATGGGCGCTAGAAGCATCGGGGCTAGCTGCGCCCAATTCCGTGGCAGGGGACCAACCGCGCGCTTGTATCGATCGCCATCGCTGCCAAGATGCGCGCAGGTCTCGTCGAGATCGCGAAACAGCGCGGGCGCGGGACCCTCCTCCACCGCCTGCGCCACCGGAATCGGGGGATGAATCCACTCGAGCCCATGCTCGGCGAGCGGCATCGATTCGAATGCAGGCGAGCAGACTGCCATCGGATGCACTGCCGAACAGACATCGTGCCGAAACCCGGGGAGCGTCAGCTCCGCCGTTCGTGTTCCTCCGCCGATGGTGGGCTCGGCTTCAAGAACCGTAGTGCGAAACCCCGCGCGAGCCAGCGTAATCGCCGCGGTCAACCCGTTCGGCCCCGATCCGATCACACACGCACACGGTCTGCTCACTGAAATTCACGTTGATTCGCGTTCATTCGCGTCCATTCGCGGCCGGGTTCGTCAGCCATCCCTGCCGCTCCAGAATTCCGCGAAAGCTGGCGTTATCCAGCGAAACCGCGGGAAAATACGGCTGCACGTACTCGCGCTTCCACCATTGCCCGGTGCGCGCGCGCTCCTCCGGCGTGGTGAAGTGATATTCGAACAGTCGCGCGCGAACAAAGTGCGGCGGCGCATCCGGAAACGGATTCGAGCGCAGCAGGCTCAGCACCGCCCGATCGTCTTCAAGCAGCTTGGCCATCAAATTCACGAACCAGGGATGCTGCGAATAACTCGAAAACGCGGCGAACCACATCAGCCAGTCGAGCCTTAAATGATACGGCGCGACCTGCGGCGGAAGGCGCCCCGTCGCTCCGGGTTTCGCTTTGAACTCGTATTCGCGCCACTCGGTCGATGGCGTGATCACGCGATCCGCCGTGCCTTCGACGATCACTTCATAGCGCGGGCGCGTAATCGATCCGAATGCTCCGTAAGTCCCCACCAGGTGCCAGCGATTGTAAACGGTATTCATGATCTGGTTAGGCGAAATCATGTTGCGCACCGGCGCGATGCTCAAATACACCACCAGCGCGCCCACCGCGATCACCACAATCCGGTGCCACAGCGCCGGCGTGTGCAAAACCGGCGGCTGAATCGGAATCGCCTTCGCAATCCACCGCCCATCGATGGCGCTGAACGCGAGCACCATGGTCAGAAAATTCAGCCACGACAGATTGCCCGTCACGAAAATCGAAAACTGAAACAGGATGGTGATCAATCCCGCGATTGTCGCCACCGGCTGCGGGAAAAAATATCCGAACGGAACGATCAGCTCCGAAAAATGATTGAACAGCACGCCGCCTTGGTGCGTCCATTCCGGCGCCCAGAAGAAGAACCAGCTCAGCGGATTGGGCATTGGCTGCGTTTCGTAGTGATAATCGAGGCAGGTGAGATTCCGCCAGCACGGATCGCCGCGCATCTTGATCAGCCCCGCT
This sequence comes from Bryobacteraceae bacterium, assembly GCA_030044325.1. Taxonomy (GTDB): domain Bacteria; phylum Acidobacteriota; class Terriglobia; order Bryobacterales; family Bryobacteraceae; genus Palsa-187. The sequence continues at coordinate 1,070 of JASHWA010000610.1, read as the reverse complement.
CCGAACATCACGCGAAACAGCAGCCAGCGGAACATCCATAAATTTATCGTCTGGACATACGTGTTCCGGCTGCCCAGAAAGATCGCGTAGAACCCGGCTTCGAGCAGAATCGATTCCCACCCGAACCCGTAAAACGTCTGCCCCACGTTGACAAAGGACAGATACAGCGCCCACAGTACGCCCCACGCGAGCATCTGCGTCGCCGTGTAGCGCTGCGCAATTCCGGCCAGCAGCAGGCTCGAAATCGCGACGCCCGCCCACGCGGCGATCGTAAACGCGCGGTCGCTGTGAAAAAAAATGAAAAGACTCGGATCTTCACCGAACGAGGTTCCGCGCACCAATAGCGAAACCGGCAGCAATCCCCGCGCGCCCAGCAGCGGCTTGAATTGATTCACCGCATTGATGAACGCGATCAGGTACACCAAGGCGAGCCCGCGTTCGAGCGCGAGCCGCGTGAGCCAGTCATGCTCGGCGCGGAGCCAGCTCATGGATGGGACAGCCGCCCATCATGATACTCGACTATTTGGGGCGCGTCTGCGAGCTCTGCTGCTGCGTGCTCTGCGAGCCGGACGATTGCCCGATCGGAATCTGGCGGCGGTTGATCTGCTGCTGATCGAGCGGGACGGTTACTTCCAGAACGCCGTTCTTGAAATCCGCCTTCGCATTCTCCGCTTTCGCGTTTTCCGGAAGCGGAATCGCGCGATAAAAAGAACCGTAGAAACGTTCCGAGCGCCGGAACCCTTCGCGCTCCTCGCTTTGCTCGCGCTTGCGCTCGCCCTGAATGACCAGCGTGTTGTTGTCGACCTCCACTTTCACGTCTTTCTGCTCGATCCCGGGAAGGTCCGCCTGCACCACCAGCTTGCTGTCCTGCTCGCGCACTTCGAGCGCCGGCGCCCACACCCGCTCGCCGCGCGCGATCGGAAAGTCGGTACCGCCTTCGAACGCCTGGTCCATAAAGTCCGTCATCTCGCGCAGCAGCGCGAACGGGCTTGCAAAAGGACGGAAAATACCGCCCGCACGGAAAACCGGGACGTCGGATTCGCGCCGCGCAGGCGTGCGCGTACCCGTAT
>JASHWA010000609.1 GCA_030044325.1 Bryobacteraceae bacterium | reverse complement strand
TCTTGAGCAGGTCCGAGGTGAACAGCACCTGTGCGGATACGACACCGCGCTCGCGCTGGAGCGCATGCTCGATCAGCCATCCGCAGGAAGCGCACCACATGCCGGAGAGTTGATAGACCGATTCGCGCCGCTCGGCGGTGTCCGGGACAGGCGGGAGGTCAGGTTCCGCTGTGGCGATCAGTCCGAGGCGCAGGCTTTCGCGGTACAGGTCACTGTCGCGAAAATCGCCGGAAGCGAGTCCGCTGGCCGACAGGATCGAGTACACATTCAGGCATCCCAGACAACAGAACGTCCGAGTGCAACCCTCAAACGTCTGCGAAGGGCACTCACCGCCGGCGGGAAGCCCGCACAATGCGCATGTCGCGGCCACGGTGCGGGAAGCAGTCAACGGCTGTCTCCCTGGACGTGTCCCGATTCATCCAGCATGACGGGATTGGCGAGCCTCGATTCGTAATACGCAAACACCAGGATCCCGCAGAACAGCAGCATCACGAACGCGAACAACAGGGGGAAAAGCTTCGAGCCGCGATCCGTTTTCATGGGTGGTCTCCTTCCGGGAAAATGAACGTCATTTCGAAGATCTGCGGAGAGGATTCGTGAGATGCCTCGGCCAGCAGACGAAAATGATTGATTTGGGAGCTGCCCGGCCAGGGGCGCGCGCGCACTTCGAAGGTCCGCTCGATGTGCTGATTCGGACCGACCGCGACGGGGTCGGGATCGAGCGTGAGCTCCGCGCCGGGCAAGCGGTCCGCGGTAAGCCGGACCTCGACCGGCGATCGCCCGCGGTTGGCGATCTTGATGCGCATGAGATTCGCGATGCGGCCGTCGTCGAGCTTCTTGAACAAAACCGAGCGGTCCGGAGTAATCTGAACCAGCACGGGACGGCGCATCGACAGCGCCACGCCCAGGCCGCACAGGTAGAAGGTGAGCACGCACAGGATCACGGCGCGCTTGGCGTCGCGAAACCCCCAGCGTTTGTGCCACGGTTCCGCCGCGCCGGCGAGCGTTTGTTCGCCCCAGGCGTAGTGGATCAGGCCCGGGCGGCCGACGCGGCGCAGGACTTGTTCACACGCGTCGATGCAATCGCCGCAGTGCACACATTCGATCTGGTAGGGAGAATTTCGAATATCGATTCCCATTTCGCAGATGCGCACGCATTTCCCGCACTCGATGCACATTTTCTGATCGCCCGTGCCGTCGCGATAGATCACCAGCAGGGTCTGCTTGTCCTGAATGACGCCTTGAAGGTAGCCGTAGGGACAGACGGTGGTGCAGAATCGCTGGCGCAGGAAAGCGAAATCGAAAAAGGTGATCGCCGTGACCGCGGCGCCGGTGATGCCGCCGGCGGTTTGAATATCGAAATGCATCAGGCGGCGGACCAGATCGCGCGGCTCGACGAAATAAGACGTGAACACGAACGCCAGAAAGACCGACGCGATCCCCACAACGGCGTAGAAAATCACCGCGGCGAGCGTCGCCCGGGCCGCGGGTCCCAGCGACGCGAGACGTTTGTTGACCCATTTCCTGGTCCTGTTCTGAACGCCGCGGCTCCATTCGCTGAAAATCATCTGCGGGCAGGCGTAGCTGCAATACAGCCGGCCGTAGAACAGCGCGACGGCCGCGATCAGGAACATCATGAACATCAGGGCGAAAAACAGGATGGCGAATTCGTTGATTTCCAGCTCGAATCGAGCCAGGTAGAAGCGCTTGCCGGGAATGTCGACGCGCATCAGGTCGAGCAACGGCAGCGCGACGAAGATCAGGAAACAGACCAGTTGAAAACGCTTGCGCAGCGGATGATACAGCTTTTCGGGCGGCGGAAGCGGAGGCAGCCGCCGAATCGGCGTCCGGGGCTTAGTAGCTGTGGTGCTCATGATGCAACATCACGCCTCCCAGTCCCAGGCCGCGCGCCAGCAGGAAGGCGCCCAGCAACAGGACACTCGCGGTGGCGAAGGCATTGGCGTGGCGCCCCAATCGCGAAGTGATGGCGGAGGAAAACATGCCGATCGCGAGCAGCGCGCCGGACGTCCCCACGCCGAAAAACAGCATGGAAACCGCTCCGCCGGCGGCCGATCCTGACTCCGCGGCCTTGAGCAGAGCGGCATAGACCAACCCGCACGGAAGGAATCCGAGAAGCAGGCCCAAGGCCAGCTTGTTCGCCGGTCTGGTGGACTGGAGAAGGCCGGCGGCGACCCGCGGGATGCGCGACTCTCCACTCGCGCTTATGCGCACCAACGCGCGCGAAGGCAGTTTCCAGATCATCAGCGCGCCCGCCAGGATCATGGCCGCACCGGCGACGATCGCCGCTCCGCGCTCGATTCCCGCCATCCTGCCGAGAGTCGAAATTCCGGCGCCCGCCGCCCCGGCGATCGCGCCGAGCAGCGCATAGGTGGTGACGCGCCCCGCATTGTACGCCAGATGCGAAGCCATTGCGCCCTGGCCGCGCGACCGCAACGGCAGGCTGTAGGCGAGCACGATCGGGCCGCACATCTGCGAGCAATGCAGGCTCGAAACCACCCCCAGCGCCAGCGGAACCGAAACCTCCAGCGCCGTCATGGAGTGCTCGCGTAGAGAATTTTCGGATTCGGCGCAGGAACGGTGACGCATTCGCGGTAGAATTCGAAGCGCCTCATGGTGATTGCGTTGGTGGGGCAGCGCGAGGCGCACATGGCGCAGCGGATGCAGCGCGATTCGTCCTTGACCATGATGCCGCCCAACTGGTCTTTGTCCGCCGCGCTCAAGGATTCGTATTCCGCGCGCGTCACCGTGATCCCGGCAGCTTCGATCAGCGCAAACGCCTGATCGTCAGGCAGCCGGCTGAGTCCCACCAGCTTGATCAAATTCTCCGGGCAGACATCGACACAGCCATTGCAGGCGATGCACAGGCTGGTATCGAAAACCGTGTTGACGTTGCAGCGCAGGCACCGGGCGGCCTGGCGGCGGGCCGCCTGGTCGGGATAGCGCAGCTCGACGTTCTCGATCGATGCGGCGCGGCGCTCGGTTTCAAGCGCGGGCGGATTGACGCGCGCGGTGGCATACCATTCTTCCGCCATGGTGTAGCCGGCCGGCAGCCACTTCTTGCGGACCGCCACGTCGGTGCGCGTCCCGCGCAGGTAATCGTGCATGGAGCGGGCGGCGATCTGGGCGCTGGCGATCGCGTCGATAAACAAGCGCGGCCCGTGCGCGATATCGCCGCAGGCAAACACGTCGGGCGCGGTGGTCTGATACGTTTCCGGATTCACTTTGATCAGCCCGCGATCGGACTCGACCCCGTCCTCGGGCGCCAGGAACGACAGATCCGAGGTCTGGCCGATGGCGAAGATCACGGAATCGGCGGCGATGTCATCGATATCGGTGGGATCGAAGACCGGCTCGAACTTGCCCTGCGCGTTGAACACGGAGGTGCAGCCGATGGTTCGCAGCGCCGTCGCGCGCCCGTTTCTTACGCGAATTTCGCGCGGGCCGCGCCGGTTGTGCAGCCGGATTCCCTCTTGTTCGCCCTCGCGGATCTCGATTTCATCGGCGGGCATCTCCTGTTTCGA
>JASHWA010000608.1 GCA_030044325.1 Bryobacteraceae bacterium | reverse complement strand
CTGGGCAATATCTATGTGGACGATGGAAACGCCGCAAGCGACTCCATCGGCAATACGGTTCGAAAGATTACGCCGGACGGGACGATTACAACCGTCGCGACAGGTTTGAACGCCGCCGGAGCACTCGCGGTCGACAAAGAAAACAATCTTTACATCATCGATGGATCGCTTATTCGCATGCTTCCTGTGGGTGGCCCATTGAAAACAGTGGCCGGCAATGGAAAGGAACACGATTATGGCGACGGGGGACCAGCCATCGAGGCAGGGCTCGGAATTCCACGATCGATCGCGGTTGATTCCCTTGGAAATCTCTATATCGCAGCGGATGTGTACGACTGGAACGAAGACGACTATGTCAGTCAGCCTATCCGCGTCGTAAATCCAGATGGAATTATCGAGCGATTCGCGGGCTCGCTCACAAACGGCTATTCGGGAGACGGAGGTCCCGCGATTGCGGCGCAACTAAGCCGGTGGATCAGCGGCGTTGCGGTGGATGCCGCCGGCGACGTGTTTATCGTCGATGCCGGAAATCATGCGATTCGAGAGGTCACACCAGACGGGAACATTTCTTCATTGCAAACTCAGGATCAATCTGGGTGCTTTCTCACAGGCTCCGGGCCATACATCTGCGCGCGGGATATCGCGATTGATCCGGCAGGCCGGATTTACATCGAGGGGCAATATAATCCCTACATTCAACTGCTCGGATCCGATGGGAGTCTGAAGACAATCTCGGGACTGGGGCCGGGCTACATCGGCGATGGCGGGCCGGCCGTCAATGCGACGCTTGCGAATCCAATTGGGATAGCGGTAGATGCAGCTCAAAACGTCTACATCGGAGATGAACAGAATAATCGTATCCGCAGGGTCGCGCCTGATGGAACGATCACAACCGTCGCCGGCAACGGACAACGTCGAGTCAGCGGCGCAGTGACCGATGGCGTTCCCGCGATCAGCGTCCCTCTGGCGTGCGGCCCTTCGGCTTCCTGCAAAGGGATTGCGACGGACAGCGCCGGGAATTTTTACTTCGCCGATAACGATCTTGTGCGAAAAGTGTCCAGCTCGGGAATCATTACAACGGCCGCAAGCGTGGTTGCAACCGGTCTCTCTTCAGACGGCAAAAACATTTATATCGCGGCTCCATTGCCGGATCAGATTCTGAAACTCGCTCCGGATGGAACGGTCACTGTAGTCGCAGGCAACGGTACATACGGCGATGCAGGCGACGGCGGCCCTGCAACCAGCGCTCAACTCTTCGTCGCCGTCGATGTGGCGGTGGACGGCGCAGGCAACATTTATATCGCGGAAAACTACAACGGTCATGTCCGAAAGGTAACGCCTGACGGTATTATCTCGACCATCCTGGGCGGCGAGAATCTCAGCATGAACCTCGGAATCGCCGCAGACAGCGCAGGCAATGTTTACGTCGCCGAGTTCGATTTCGACCAGGTCCTCAGAATTACACCTGGCGGTATCATGACGACAATCGCTGGCGGCGTGTGCCGGCTGAACCCTAATAATCCCTGCGCAGGTTACATCGGCGACGGCGGCCCGGCTACAAGCGCTCAACTGTGGGGACCAGCGCGGCTTGCGGTCGACTCAAATGGAAACATCTACGTAGCGGATTTCGAGAACAATGCCGTTCGAGTGCTCCGGCCGGCGCAATAGATCTTGGCGCCTCTGGCCCCCAATGAGGACCAAAATCATGCGACAACTCGGTGCACATTTGGTACACAATCGGCATCCAAATCCCCGTTTTCCATTGATTTCCGAACGGGAAAAAAACCAGGGGGCTCGGCAAAACTCCCAGGCCGGATTCATTCGGGCGGATTCGCGCGAAGGGCGCGGGTCGCGGCGCGCCGCTGATTTTGCCGAAGCCCCTCGGATTTTGTGGAGCTCAGAAATTCATGGAAAACCGGGACTTGACCGGTGATCCTGCACCAAATGTGTACCAGAGCGGTACTTTCCGTGCACTCTTGCGCGCTTTATTCGGGACTTTCGCGCTGGCGTCTAGCCCGGTCGCGCGAACCGTGATTAGACGATAAGAGATGTCGCTGGGGCTTACAGGAGGTTCGTACCACACCAATCCGCAATTAAGATTTGCTTCGTACCGCGATTTTGTCGGCGGACGCCCTTTTTATAGGGGCGCCAAAACCCGGAAAGATATCTGGCGACTATCATGCGCTTCAGGTTCTTCAGAGCTTACTAGGCGAAAGAATCGAACCGGTTCAAGTTTTGCAACCGTCAGTGTCCAAGAGCAACTCATCGAGACCCGAGGAGGTATCAGATGCAGAATCGAGGACGAATGACGACCGGAATGGCGGTGAGATTTACCTTTGTTCGCCACAAGCCAACGCCAGACTTCAGGAGATCGCCCCTGCACTTGAATTGTCAAATTCCACTACTCAGAATGATCCACCATCGCTGTCCAGGTGCCGTCGCCTTCATTGCGGCTGGTCCAGTTATCGGGGAGGCCGCGAAGCAGGGCGTTGAGCGTCCCCGGCGTGCGCGATAGAAACGCAATTGTGTCCGAGAGGTCATGAGCCGGCATGGTTGATGGATTCATCGCGGTCCGCCGTGGATGCACCCCTTCGGCTTTGGCGAACATGGGGCGAAGATGCAGTGCTCCGTCTCCTGCCTCGACTCAGGTGGCATCGGGCTGCGCCCATCGATGCGCTGTCCCCTTTTTCACTCTTCAACGAGCGGGCTTCGATTTCAGCTCGACTCTCACCTGCTCCATCGGAACGGACGACGAGTTCAACACCGGCGGAGCGTTCGCATCGCGCCATTGGAACTTCTTGCCAGTCACGATCACCGCGGGATCTTCGGGGTGCGCGGACGCCGGACATTGCGAGTGCGGCGCGCAGGTCACGCGCAGAATCCGGATCATCCCGCTTTCATACGGAGTCCGGTCGTCAGGAGCGCGCCGTATATCCTCGGCCGGCAAATCGACCGGGGCGATCTTCAGTTCCAGCCGCAAGTACTCGCTCGCCACGCCGTCGAGCTCCTCCACCTGGTGATGCTCGAACGCGCCGCGATTGAAACGCACCGCGCCGGCCTTGACCACGGGACGAATCACCGGCTTCTCCATTTCGTCGTGCACGATCCGCAGGCGGCCGCCGTCGGTGGTGTACACATACACCGTCGGAGTGGAAGGATGATCGTGTGCCCGCGTCTTTTCGTGCGGCGCGTAATGCACTCGCACAATACGCACCCAGGAATTTTCCAGTTCCACGGTCGAATCGGACTTGGAAGATGCGAACGCCAGCACCAGCAGGATGAGGGGAGTCACGCGCAAATGATTATATTTCACAATCGATCGCGAAAACAAACAGGAACGGCCTCGGAAGCACGCGGAGCTCAATTTCCGATCGCGAACAGAATCGCGTCGTTGAGCGCGTAGGCCGTGCCATCCGGGCCGATCACGGTCGGCGTGTAGGCTTCGGCGATCCCCGGCCCCAGCGCAACGCTTTGTGAAAGCGTGTTGGTGGTGAAATCCCAACGATATGCGTTTCCGTCTTCGCTGTTCAGGATCGCGGACTTCGTGACCGGATCCACCGCGGTCGAGCTGATGCACCATTCTTTGACGGCATCCGGAAACCCTGCGGTCGGATCGGGCGTCACTCCGCTAACCGTGATCACTTCCTGCATCACCGTCACCGGCACGGCCGAATATTCGTCCTGCATTTGGGCGTTTGGATCGAGAATCGCCACCTGGTTCACTCCGTTGCCCGTGCCCGCGCCCGCGTAGTTGTTGTACTTGACCAAAATAAGATACGAAGACGTACCCTTGTATGCCGGCACGACGCTCGCGGGCACCACCGAGGGTGTGTCATCCCATCCGAACGATCCTGGCGTCTTGGTTTGCGTGAGTGCCGCATCGAAATGCAGCAGCCAGCCTCGGTCGTTGTCCTCCGTCGCTGAGCCGTTGCTCGGCAGAACGCCGAAGTAAACATCTCCATCCGGCCCCACCATGGGAGTCGCCGAGCTTTGCGGGGAAAGGTTCCCCGGGCCGCCCACCGCGGGATCATTCAACTGGACAGACCCGATCGGCGCCAGCGTCGCCGCGTTCACCGAAACCAGGTACCCGCTATCGCTGCTGTAATCCGCAAGATTGTCGCTGACGGCGAAATAGACCGTCGTCTGGTCATTGCTGAGCGCTGGCGCACAGGCGAACGCGACCTGGGTCATATTCGGATTTCCGGTCAGGCTGACAGCCGCAACCCAGGCGCCCGTTCCGTCCGGCGCAAGCCTCGCAATTCCGCTGGCGAGACCCGCCGGATTTCCCGCCGCCGCGATGAAGCCGAAGAACACATCGCCCCACCGGTCGACCGTCAAAGGAGTCGAGATCTGCACCTCGCTATTGAATGCCGCCTGGTGGCTCATATACAAGCCGATCCCATAGAACGCCACTTGCCCGCTCGCGCTGGCGCTCGCGTTCGCTCTCCCGGCAGGCGTCAGATCACGATAGTAGAGGGTGCCTCCCGCGCCCGGGTAATACAACCTCGAACCTGAAAGCACCGGCTGATACGGCAGCAGCGCGGCGCCCTCCGGGAGGGCTGGAAGCGAGTAGTCGGTGGGAAGCGTGTAGAGCAGGGTGCCGCTTGCACCGTCGAACGCTTCGATTTCAAAGCCGCCGTAGCTTCCGGTCTTCAACGGAACGATCACGGTGTTGTCCGCGGTGATCACTGGCGACCCGTAATGTACCCTGTAATCTCCCGGACCCGCCGGCGGGCTGAGATCGACCGGGGTCTGCCAATGAATGCTGTGCATCGGCTGCGCCGGACGCACGGAAAGCGTCGTGTGCTGCGGATCGTGGCCGAACTGGCTCCAGGCGACGTCGCCCCGTAAGGGAAAATCGCCCGCTGGAACCTGACAATACGCGCTTCCTGCCAGAAACGCCACGGGGAGTAGGAACCTTTGCACCAATTGCGCTCCTTCAAATCCCCGGGCGGCGTTCTTATTATGTCACCGAGTGGAAACAGAGCGGTCAACGCACGTTCCCGTCAGAACCTCGTCCCGGTTTCAACGGCGATTCATGGTAAAAAGGCCCTCAGACGCTTCCCAACGGCGCACCGTACGCTCAATTCGGGTAGTGGTCTATTTGAAAGCGCACGCGGATGGGTCAAATAGACCCACTACCGGATTTTCGGTTAACCGCGGGAGGATACCGGCGAACAGCGTTTTCGAACCAATCTCGCGAAACGCCTCAAGATCTCCGGCCGCTGCCGCTCAGCCGACGGAACGTGATCCTGAAGCGCATGGTCGGCGACCATCGACGCATCCGGCTCGCCCGGCATTTCGGTCGCGCGGGCTCCGCGCTGTTTCGGTTGGTGTGCGACAACGACCTCGAGGGCGTTCGGACCAACGCTTAGCGACGGACGGAATTTTTGCGGATCACAGGCAGAATGGTAAAATCTATCGTGCCCGCGGGCTGATGTCAACGTAATAATAGGCAAGCGCGGCGCCGTTGGATGCGAGTTCGATCTCGTAAGAGCCAGGAGCCAGAATCGCTTCCGGAATCCAGGCCGTAGCGACCAGCTTGGCGCCGCGGATCTGCTCTTGAACGGGGCTCTGGCTCCACATCACCCGGCCTCCCGTCGAAACTTGAATCGCCGTCGAGGGATTCTGATCTCGCGGGTCCAATTCCAGCTCCAACCGGACGATCTCGGCATGCGAGGGAACCGCGATCGAGAGCTGCCGCACGGAGCCACGAACCGGCTGTGCCGCCAGACTCACTGTAAGAGTTGAGCCGGCCTCTTGCCGTTGAAGCTCGGCACGCGTTTCGAGCACCTGTCGGCGCAAACTGCCGTTGTCGCGATTCACCCACAACGTCGCTCCCGCCAGCGCGACAATGCAGGCCGCAGCGGGAATCGCGAACCACTTCACCGTGCGAGGAGCCGGACGCGAGACCGGCGGGAACCCGTCGTGCAGCAGGTTCGCGAAAGCCAGCTTTTCCTGTTGCGGCGCCGAGACGAGAAGATATTTTTCGATACGGCGGCGCTGTTCGGGCGCCATATCCCCGCGGACATAGGCGTCCAGCAGATCAGCCTCCGCCATCCTCAGTTGCTCATGCAGGTCCGCGTCGGAGATCCACTTTTCCGAGAAAGCAAGGCGCTCCTCGTCCGTCATTTCGTGCAATAGATAGGCGATCAAGTCTCTATTCACGGTGATTGGAAATGGGGATTTTATCACGCTCCCGCCGGATACAGTTGAACATTCGCTCACGAATTCTGAGCGCCCGATTGCGCAGCGCGTTCAATGAAATGCCCAGATTTTCCGCCAGCCGGATGCGATCTCCCGAATAGTAACCTCGAATCAGCTCGCGATTTTCTTGCGGGAGGGCCGCCAGACATCGCTCCAGCATGGGCATCTCGAACGGCGCCGGCGTATTTTCCGGTCCGCGCACGCGGATTTCGCGCAGCGCCGAGGCTTGTTTCTGGCGCGAGCGCGCGGCTTCGAGCATGACCATGCGTGCGATTCCGACCGCGTAGTGATGCAGGTCGCGGATCGGCTCTTTCTCGAGGACCCGGCGCGCCAGGCGATTCAGGGTTTCGTCGGCCAGATGCTCAGGCTCCGGGTCGCCTTCCCAGGAAAACAGATCCATCAGCCGCGTCCGCAAAATCTCGTAAGCGTCGCTGGCCTGTTCCACAGTCGGACCCAGCTGCTCCAGCAAGCCGTCCAAAGCTTCGCGAGTCAATTCCCATCGTTGGGCGCGGGGAGCATGGCTTGGAAAGTCGGGCATGGAACGGTGACGACTTCGTGCCGAAACACTATATTTAACCATAGAACCGAGGGGCGGGCGATTTGCCGCCGCTTACTCGGTCCCTTGCAGAATGAATGCCGACCAATAATACGGGTCGCTCCAGCGGGGATCCTGGAGCATGGAGCGCTGCGCGGATTGGAGCGCCGCCGGCGCTGCCAGGCCGCGGCGCAGCAGCGCGTCATAGAAGCGGCGCATGAACTCGGCCGCGGCGCGATCCTGCACGCTCCATAGGCTGGCGAGCACCTGAGGCGCGCCGGCATACATGAACCCGCGCGTCAAGCCGACCATCCCTTCGCTCCGCACCGACTCTCCCAGCGCGGTCTGGCACGCGCTCAACACCACCAGGTCCGCGTTCAGCTTCAGGTTGTAAATCTCGTGCAAGGGCAGAAGCCCGTCCTGGGGATGGCCTTCGCGATCCACCATCGACAGCACGATGCCCGACAACTCCGGATGACGACTGTCGATCAGCCCGTGCGTGGCGAAGTGCACAATGCGATAGCGGCTCAGTTCCGGCTTTTCGACCGCGGCGCGGTTCGCATCAAAATCGATCGCGATCCACCGTTCTCCGGCCGGCGCCAGATTCGAGATCGCGGTGGCTTCCTCGCGCGAGAATCGCAATCGCTCGAGCGACCCGAAGCCGGACTCCTTGAGCGCGCGAGTCAGCATCGCATCGACTGGCGCGGACAGGGGATGGCCGGATCGCGGGTCCACGCGCGGGTCATCCGCGCGAAAAACCGGATCGGCGAACACCGCGACGGTTTTCGGCGCCGGCGGGCGCTGAGCCGTTTGACGCCGAACTTCGGCCAGCACGGATGCCGATGGCAGCTCGACGATTTTGTGGCGAATCGCCAGAGGTGCCGAAGATTGCGGATCGGGCAACGCCGCCAACGGCACGTATTCGAGCGCGCCGTCGGCCACCACCCACCATTCGCGCTCTGGCCCGGCCGCCCGCATTAACGGAGCGAGTATTCCACTCAACTCGGCCGCCGCGCGGCCAAAGTTCGAGTTGCCGGCCGATTCCGGCAGCTCATTGCGCGCGTTCAGCGCGTCGTATACGCGGCGCGCCGCGGGCTCGAGCATCGCTCGCGACGGCAATGCGAATCCCTGGCAACCGCTCTTCGATACCACCCACGCGTAGCTCTGCTCTTCGCCGATCCAGAATTCCATCAACGCCGTCCCGCGCGTCGGAAGCAGGGCCTGCGTTGCCGCCAGCGACAGGGGATGCGGCTTCGTCAGAGCGGCAAACCCCGGATTCGCGGCCCCGATCTGGCTTTCGAGCGCCGTGTATCGATCCACCAGTTCGTCGATTTCCTTGCGCGCCGCGGCCTCCCGTGCGGCACTGTGCGCGCCATCCAGCAATTTCAGGAAACGCTCATGCTTGGAATCGAGCGTCTCCTCGATCTCGTGCAGCCGATTCAACGAAACTGGATCGACGTACTCACGTGCATCAACGCGGGCCTCGGCCAGCAAATCCAGCAGCCCGCGCGCCCGCGCCCGTTCGCTGATCTCGAACGCGCGGCCGGAATCCCCGGCTTCCATCGCAATCCGGATGGCCAGGTCGTAGTATTTCCGGTGCGAACTGGCCATCTCCATGCGGGATTGTCGATTTCCGAAGCTTGCGCGCAGAGATTCAACCAGATCGAGCGCAGCCATGGCGTGACGGCTCGCATCCGTACGCGGGCCGCCCTCACGTTCCAGTTCAGCCAAATCGAGCAGCGTTTCGGCTTCGCTCGACTCCGCTCCCAGGTTATGGCGAATTTCGAGCGCTTCGGAAAACGCCTGCCGCGCCTGTTCCACTTGGCCTAGCCGGTGGAACACTCTTCCTTCGAGATTGAACGCGTTCGATTGTAACAAGCGTATTCCACTTTTCCGGCTCAGCGCCAGCGCTTCCTTCAATGGATCGACCGCCCCGGTCGCATCGCCCAGGCGAAGCATCGCCTCCGCCATCGCCTCAAGGGCCTGGGCCTGTTCGGACGAGTATCCTGCCGCGCGGGCACTGGCGAGCGCGTCCTTTTCCTCCTCGATCGCTTTGGAATCGTTGCCCAGGCGTGACTCGATCTGGCCGAGTTTCATCAGCGCATCCACTATGCCGCGATTGTCCGAGCCCTTTCGCGCGATGCCCAGCGACTGTTTGAGATAATCCAGCGCCTCAGCGTCCCGTCCCGTTTCGCTCGCCAGATTCGCCAGTGCGATCAGCGTGTATGCTTCGCCGACGCCGTATTTTTCGTCTTGAAAGATCGCCAACGCCTGCTTCAGGTTGTCGAGCGCCGTTTGATATTCGCCCAGTTCGGCTTTTGCCGTGCCGATGTGATAAATCGTGTTCGCCCAGGAACTGGGAAAATCCAGCTTGCGATACGGCAGCGCCTCCTGGTAGGCGGCGAGCGCCCGGCGCGGATCCCCGATGGCGTTATACGCCGCGCCGAGATTGCTCAAAACGTGGCCCAGGCGCGCCGGTTGATGCTCCTCCTTGCACATGGCCGCCGCGGCGTCCCACTGCTCGATCGCCGTCGCGTAATCGCCCGCGCGATAGGCGCCCAGCCCAACCACCGATTCCGCGTCGATCTCGCGCACGCGTTCTCCCGCCGCGCGCGCCATTTTCAGTCCTTCCTCGGCGTAGGCAATGGCCTTCTGAGTCTGACCGAGGGTAAGTTGGCTCACCGCCAGAAAATCAAGCGATTCCGCCTCACCGCGCACATCGGCCAGCGACCGCCGGATCTCCAGCGATTGACTGATCTCCTCGACCGCGCGTTGCGGCTGTCCATTGTCCCCGTTGACGATGCCAAGTCCATACAGCGCCGCCGAGATCCCCGCGTCGTCTTTGAGCAACTTCCACAAATCCAGCTCGCGTTGGTACAGATCGATCGCGGCATTCATCTGGCCTTGCTCAAAGACGTTGTTCGCAATATGGTTGAGCGTATCGGCCTCGGCCGCCCGGTCGCCGAGGCTCTCGAAAGTCTTTAATGCCGCTTCGTATTTTTCGCGCGCCGCCGCGATGTGGTTCAGCTCGTATCCCCGGTAAATACGCTCGCCTTCGCCAACCAGTCGCTCGGCGGAGGCGCGCTGGCGGTCGGCGGCGGTTGCGGCGGCTGGCGCGCTTGCTTCGATTTCGAATTTGCGCTCAACCAGCGAGTGATACGACGGCCGCGCTGAAATGCGGTAGCTGCCGGCGAGCAGCGTGACGCTCTTGGCCGCCGGAGTGCGAATGGTGCAATCGATCCGCACGATTTCCGAGCCGCTCGCGTCTTCCACCAGAATGACTCCGGCGACCCCTTGCCGCTCCACGATCCTCACGCGAACGGTTCGCTCCGCAGGCACGTCCAGGCGCCAGGACCCTTGTTCCGTTCCCGCCAGCGCTACGTCGATTTTTCGGGGAGCCTGAAGCAGCCGGTCTCGGTCCTGCGCGGTAAGAAGCGGGATCGCGAAAGCAAGAACGCAAGCCAGCCGCGCGGCCCGGCAAATCATTTTCTGATTCTACCGAACTGCCGGGTTATTCGGCGTATTTCTGACTCGGGACGCTAGAAGAAGCCGAAGGGTGTGGCGATGTAGGCGTAGTTGTTGCAGTTGCGGTCGGAGTAATGGCCGACGATTACGCCGGAGTTGTTGAGTCCGCCGCCGCCGGTCTGATAGGCGCCGGGAACATCGAGGGTGTGGAATGTTCCGTCGGCAGAGAGGGCGAATCCATGAGACTTATAGGAGGCGTCCCAGTAGTGGCCGGTGATCTCGCCGAGGTCGTTGATGCCGAATATCTCGGTTCCCCCAAAACTGGTTCCCCAGCAGGGGGCTGCGCCGACGACTTTGACGGCGCCGGGAACGTCGATTACGCTGATGCTGCCGGTGAGCGGGTCGCGCTTCCAGCCGTGGGCTAGGCCAGCGGCGTCGAAGTAGTAGCCGACGGCGACCTGGAGGTCATTGATCCCTGTGCAGAGGCTGTTGACGGCGCCGTTGACGGCGAAGATCTGGACTTTGCCGGCGATGCTCAAAAAGGTCTGGTCGTTATAATTATTTGCCGGGGTGGCGACGGCACCGCAGTAGTCGCCGAGGTTGTTGAGGGCCTCGAGGTAGGTGGCGGTGCCGGCGGGCTGGTCGGGGAGGTTAAAGGTGGTGAACTTGCCATTGTTGTAGAGGAATCCGGGGTAGTCGCCGGCGGAGTTGTCGGTGAAAATGCCGACGGCGGTGCCGAGGTCGTTGAGACCATAGGTAAGGGTGAAGGAAGGCGTACTGGTGTTGAGGGGGTCGATGAATTCGCTAATTTCGCCGCCGGGGTTGCGGATGAACGACTTCTGATTGCTGGAGGTGTCCACCAGCCAACCGACGATGGTTCCTTGATCGTCGATCGTTTGGACTCCGAGCGACTGCGGCGTGGCGGGCGCGGCGTTGGGAACCGGGAAGGTTTGGTATCCGAAGCTTTGTGCGCGGAGTGCGGGCACGGCCGCGCAGGTGAATACGAACGCGAAGTATAAGCATCGTTGACTCATTTGCTGTCTCCTCTGGTTAAGGTGTCGGAAAGGGGGGAAACATCACGCGGGCGTTCTTGAGTTTGATGGGGCGGTTCTCTCCGGCGGCGGGGTTGTGGGTGACGGGAAACTTGACGCACCACCGTATGGGGACCTATCAGCAGGACCGCGGAGGACGGAAGAAGGGGGCTGATATCCTTTTTTCGCGACGTCCCTGCCTGAAATTGAGCCCGCCCTGGCGATAGCTTCGACATTTGAGTACCGCGATGGCTGTCGACATCACCGACCAGACCATGACCAGGTACCAGACGACGCGGCTGAAAGAAGGCGCCGCTCCGAAAACGATCAATGAGGAAGTCGGCTTCCTTCTCAGGATGTTGGGTGAGGCGGGCGACGTGATCCGCGCCCGGCTACGCCGCCGAAAGGCATTGAAGCTCGCGGTTCCGCGCGGACCAGGAAAAGCGTACACGCCCGAACAAAAGGCGGCGATGCTGGCCGCCGCTAAGGCAGCCCGCTCCCGGGCGATTTACCCCGCTCTCATGTTGGCTCTAAACACCGGCGAACGCGACGCCGAGATTCGCGGCCTTCAATGGGAGCGCGTCGATCTCGACAAGGCAGTCGTGACCGTGGGCCGAAGTAAAACGGAAGCGGGCGAGGGTCGGACCATTCCGATGAACTCCGTGCTGCTCGAGGCGATGCTCGAATACGCGAAATGGTATACAAAGCGATTCGGGACGATCCAGCCGCAATGGTATGTCTTCCCGTTCGGCAAACCGCGGCCCAGCGATCCGACCCGTCCGATGGTCACCCTGAAAACGTCATGGGGCAACGTTCGCAAAGCGTCCAACGTGAATGGCCGCTGGCACGACAACCGGCACACGCTAATCACGGATCTGGCCGAGAGCGGGGCGGCGGACGAGACTATCCGGGATATCGCCGGGCACGTCTCAAAGCAGATGCTGAAGCACTACTCGCATATCCGTATGGAAGCGAAGCGGAAAGCGCTCGAGTCCATTCTGGCTAGACCGGATAGGAGAGCCGATACAGCGGTGACGGTAGCCAGCGCTCCGTTAATCACTCCTGCCGATGTCGAGCCCACCGCGATCACCGAGTCGCAAACCACAACAACAGCGGCGCCAGGTCTTAAGAACGGATTCCTGTCCATTTGAACCCGAAGTGCACCTCGATTCAGACGCCAGTGAAAAAACAGATTACTTGACGAAACGACGGCTACTGAAGAAACTCGCGTAACTCCTCCTGCGCCGCCTGACTGATCTGCGTTCTGATGAAATTGTCTACATCGTACGGGTCAGGTTCATTGAGTCGGGCGGGACAGACGATTTCGTACGTGTTGTAGTCTGCCGGATCCGTAAAAGTTATGTAGCCGACGCCGTGCCGCGTGCACTCCTGTACGATTCGATCGTCGGGGATATCATCCTGGTCGGCATGCGCTCTGACGTCGACGGCCAGATAACTCCTGTGCGCAAACGCCGAGTGGGCCAAGGCTTCATACGCCCCTTCCAATGCTCCGTCAAGGCTTGGCTTGACCTCAAACGTAATCACCTCCAACCTCTTGCCGGGCGTAAACTGATACGTCCTTACAGCGATAATTGTGAGATCGGGTCTTGTCCATTTTCCACCAGTCGAGCGTCGGCCTTGCGCAGCGGTCACTTCAGAAATGAATCTCTTGATTCGGTTTTCCTTCACATATCCAGTGTTGATAGCAGTTTGAAAAGGCCTATAAAGATTTGCTTCAACAACCCTTTCTTGCGGGGGCGGTTCCGTGCCGGCGGGCACCTCGGTAGGCTGAGCCTCCGGTCCGACGGCGACCTCGGTGGCGGGGCCGGGGGCAGTTACCAATGCAACCCGGTGGACGGAGCCTCCGCGACCTCGGCCCTGTTCAATCCGGCCCTCATCGATCAGCGCGTCCCGAAGCGTCCAGTAATCCTGTTCCGAGAGTTCATCGCCCCTTTCGGCAAGGGCTCGGCGCAGTTGCTCTCGCAAGGTGACATTCCCGACATTCGCACCGGACTCGGGCACCATTGATAACAGGAGCGTGCTGTATTCGTTCTTGCGCGAAGCGTCCATTGAGCGAAAAATCCGAACCAATTATATAGCTTCGACGCAGTCAGAGCGACTCCCGTCGCTCTGCGCCGCCCTGGACATGAGCCGATAATGAAGAGCATTCTATCGGGAGTGCTCGCGGGCGAGAAGTTCGGGCGTGCGGAGTCGTCGGCGCGAGCACTGCCGATAGAATTCATTGAACGGAGCCGGATCAGCTATGGGAAGATATGGGATTGGGCGGATCTCGGCAGGTTTCCACCGACGGGAAGTGGTTGGAGGGGAGAGCTGCAGTGCGCGCCGTGACGCGACGAACACACCTCGAGGGAGTCCCGTAAGCGGGGCGGAACATTCGAGCTTGAGCGTGACCGGGGATGGGGTCATGACGTGTCCGGAAACGAGGTCGGCGCTGCGCCACAGATTTCGATGACGATCAGGCGGTCGAGCTTGCAGTGCGGGCAGACGTGAGAATCGTGCGAGTCCGCGGCATTTGGATCGCAGGGCGTCGGGAATCTTGTGGCCAGCAAGGCGCGGCAGAGTTGCAGCTTGCCGGAGCGATGCCGCTGGGCGAGGAAGCCGAACTGGCGGATGCGCACCAGGCCGGTGGGCAGGACGTGGAGCAGGAACGGCGCAGGAACTCGATCGCGTCGAGGGTCATGAGTTTGGTGCGGGCGTGGTGGGCGTAATCTTTCCATTCGAAATTCACACGGCCGTTTTCGAGCGCACGTAAGCGATGGTTGGAGATGGCGACGCGGTGCGTGTAGCGAGCCAGGTACTTGAGCACACGACGCGGTCCGCCGAAGGGAGGTTTCACATGCACGACCCAATCCATCTCGGCCGCCTCATCGTACAGCGCCTGGAAGCGAGTGGGTTCGGCGAGTGACTTCAGGTCGCCGTGAAACTGCAGAGCGCCCTTGCGAAAGGCGCGGCGCAGTCTTCGCAGGAAGGATTTTCGGAAGCGATGACTGAGCAAGCGCACGGGGAGCACGGGGAGAAAGAAGCTGGATTTTTTGCAGCCAATCCAGCGCGAACCGTCGAGTGAGATTCCGCCGCCGGGGACCACGCAGTGTAAATGAGGATGCAGATGGAGATTCTGACCCCAGGTGTGGAGCACGGCGAGGAAGCCGATGGAGGCACCGAGGAGTCGCGGCTCGACCGCGGTTTCGAGCAGCGTTTGGGCGGCGGAGCGGAACAGGATGTTATAAATCTGCCGCGGGTTCTGAAGCGCCAGGCGTCCGATCTGGGAAGGCAGCGTGAACACGACGTGGAA
>JASHWA010000607.1 GCA_030044325.1 Bryobacteraceae bacterium | reverse complement strand
CGGCCAGGTGAAACGCCATGCGAATCTGGTTGGCCGTCAAAAACGCCGCGTCCGAGCCGAACTCACTCGCCGCCCAGGGAAGCGCGCCGAGCACCGGAATCACGTCCGGCAGCGCGGTCATCAGGCAGAACAGCGCGTTCTCTTTGGCGACCGCGCGAATCAGCCGATGCGCGGCAGGTTTCCGGAACGGATAAAAGCCCCGCGCCAGCGGCAGCGCCAGATCGTCGCGCGCGCGCAGCACGCGGCGAATGCAATCGTCGGGAGCGTCGGGATCGAAGGAAAAGGCGTAGGCCGGACGCAGCAGGTTCGATTCGTAGATTTCCACATCGCAGTCGCGCGAGGCGCCGCGCACCAGCATCCGCACGGTTTGCGCGCGGCGCTCCGCCGAAAGATGCGGCGGCGCGAAAAACGTCTCCATGCGGCCAAGCGATTCGGCCGAAGCGGCCACCAGGCCGA
Source organism: Bryobacteraceae bacterium (assembly GCA_030044325.1). GTDB lineage: Bacteria > Acidobacteriota > Terriglobia > Bryobacterales > Bryobacteraceae > Palsa-187. The sequence goes on along the minus strand of JASHWA010000607.1, from coordinate 2,045 downwards.
TAGTCACCGGCCGCTCGGACGCTTCCCGAATCTCGCGCGGGCTTAAATTCGAAAGAGCTTTTTTAACCTGGCTTAACACTGCTAGGGCCATGGTGATCCCAAGAAGCAACGCGAAACATCACGCGCAACTCCTGTCTCCATTCTACCCCGACCCCGATGCGCTCCGTTTCGACCTCCGGCGCGAGGTAACGCAACACCACTTCGTTCGACGGATGATAATCGAGCGCCGGCGCAATCAGCAGCAGCCGCGGCGCCCGCCGCGAAAGCTCCAGCCGCGGAAAATATCCGCTGCCCGAAAATTCGCCGCGATCGAGGTGCCACTTCACGCGCATCCAGTAATCCAGCGCCTGCAACGGCAGATGGATGTCTTCCTCCGCCTTCACCTCGATCACCGCGAGCCTCCCGTCGCGATCCGCGGCGAGCAGATCGATCACCGTCCGCTCCCCGCCGGCGAATTGCGGCACCTGCCCGTACACCGGTGCGGAACCGAGCGTCGCGTCGATCCGCTCAATTTCGCGCCGCACCTGCGATTCGAGCCACGCCTCCGGACGGCGCGTGTACAGAGGGTTCTGCCGGTCGGCCGCCCAGGGCGAGCGCAGACGCGCCAGCCCGCGCGCCAGTTCTTCGATCTCGACCACGCTCCCGGCGTGCGCGATCTGCTTATGATCGATTCCGAAATGCAACCTGCCCGCCGACGCACGCGCGAACTCGAGTCCATGAATCGCGAAGCTCGCTCCTCCCGCCACGTCGCGGCGCTCGACGCCGTCGATCGAGGCCAGGCGCCCGGCCCAGGTGTGCTCGAAAACGGTGGAAACCGCCAGCCGCGTTTCGAAATTGGCGTACTCGCCCGGATCGACCGCATCCTCATGACCGCCGGGATCGTTCACAAAAACCCGGTATTGCGCCAGATTCGTGTTGAGATAGCGCACGCGATGCGCGGTGGTCGCGGCCGCCGCCGGCGGAACGAAAATCGCGAGCGCGTCCACCCTCACCCGCGCCTCGCGTTTGCGCAGATAATCGAGCCAGATCAGCCCGAAACTGAGCGCCCCCTCCGGCGAAAGCGAATCCGGGGCCGCGCCGATCGCCGCCAGGCCCGCATCGCCTTTGCGCAAAAACGCTCGCGGAAAGCTGGGCGAAAGCGTGTGATGAAGATCGGGATCGACGCTCAGCTCCGCCACGCGCCAATCCGGAAACTGGCGCCGCAGCGAGCGCCGGAATCGCTCGCGATATTTGAGCCGGCTGCCGCGCCGTCCCGCGTCCCGATTCGCCGGATCGGCCAGATCGACGATGGAGAGCGTGCCCGCCGCGCGCGGAAACCGCTCGATTTCGAGATCCAGGCGGCCGCGCTTCTCGCTTTGAATCGCACGCACCCGGCGTACCAGATTTCGAGCGCTGTTCCAGCATTCGATCGTCACCTGCGCGCCGCGCTCGGTCAGGACGAACGAATCGGCGCGAATGGCGATCGGATCGTCGCCCGGTTCCATCAACACCGGCTCGCGGCTGGATGCGATGAAGCTCCGGATGGTCTCTAGAATCGGCAATCAAGACTAAAGTGAGCGCGAGCGCCGGCGATTCTCATTCGAAATCGGCCCAAAACCACCGCCATGGTTGGCACCGGCCAGCCACGGATGCAACACATCCTGCATTTTCATGAATTTGCGACTGGCACGGCGAGTGCATTCTTACAGGCGGAAGGTGGAAAGGAAAGGAGATAAGAAAATGAAAACCAAATTGATGATCGGGACGTTGTTGATGGCTGGCACTTCTTTGTTCGCGGCGCCGCGAATCGCCTTCGGAGTGGGCATCGGAATTCCGGTGGCTCCCGCGCCGGTGGTGGTGGCTCCTCCGGTGGTCACCTATGTTCCTCCGTGCCCCGGACCCGGCTACGTTTGGATCGGCGGCCGGTGGATTTTCCGCGGCGGACCCGTGATTCGGCCGGGTTATGCGTACCACGCGCCGGTGTATCGCGGGCGCAACTTCCGCCGTTAGTTAAATGGGGACGGCCGGGCGCGCCAGACGGCAGACCGCGCGCCCGGCCCGCGTGA
>JASHWA010000606.1 GCA_030044325.1 Bryobacteraceae bacterium | reverse complement strand
CGCTCAGCCCTTCGATGATGGTCTTGTCGAGCTCCACCTCGTTCGCTTCCGCCACCAGCCGGACCTTCTTGTCGAGCTTCTGCGCCATGTCGCGTACCGAACGATGAAACTTCTGAAACAGGCTCGCCACCGGCTGCATCCGCGTGCGCATTACCGCCTGCTGCACTTCGGAGGTCACCGCGCTGATGGCCTGGCTGGCCGTTTCAATGCCCGCTTCGTCGCGCCGCGCGACGGCTTCGCCCAGCTGATTGCGGCTCAGCACCAGCTCGCCCGCCAGGTTCATCAGCGAATCGAGCACCGCCACGTTCAGCCGCACCGTGCTGTCCACGCACCCGGCCGGCGCGGGTGCGGATTCCTCTTTGTGCGGTTTCGTCTCGATTTGCGCGGCGGCGGCGGGCGTCTTCTCCACCGCCGCCTCGACGATGGGAACGCAGGCGCCGTCGCGGCGGACCTTGTAAATGCGCTCCGCGGCGATGCCCGCCGCCTCGCCGATCAGATCCGTATCGAGACAGGTGGCGTAGAGAACATCGAGCGGCAGGACGCTGCCGGCTTCCTCGTCGAGCCCTCCCACGCGCTCCACGGCCAGGCAACTGTCCACCAGCACGCCATATTGCGTGAGCCGGTTCAACAGATCGAGCGGGTTCAGACCCCTGCGGTGAACGTCGTGCAGCAGATCGTACTCGAGCAGGTACACCGTTCTTCCGCTCTTGCGCGCGGCCTCGAAATCGAACTCGGTGAGCGTCACGCGAACCGGGCCGCCGTTGGCCGCGAGCGCGATGGTCCGGTTGACGCTGTGCTGCTCGGCGGCCGGAAGGCCGGAAGTTGCCAGCGTTTCGAGCGCGCGCACCGAATCCGCGATGTCGCATTGTTCCGCCGCGGCCGGATCCTCGATCATCGCGCCCAGCTTGTCGAAAGCGGTGAGCAGCACGTTCACCACCTCCGGCGTCGCCACGGCGCGGCGCGAGCGGATCAGGTCCAGCACGTTTTCGGTGCGGTGCGCCAGGTCGCGAATGCGGTGGAAGTTGAAAAACCCCGCGCCTCCTTTGATCGAATGCGCCGCGCGGAACACCCGGTTCACTCGCTCGCCGTCGATTTCGGCGCCGTCCTGCTCCATCTCGAGCAGGTCCGCCTCGATGCCGCGCAGATGCTCGCGGCATTCGGCCAGATATTCGGTGACGATATCGTCGAAACCCGTCATCCTTCACCCCTCCGGCCGGTGACCGGGAAATGCTGGTGGACGCGCATGGCGCGCAGCAGCGCGATCACTTCCTCCGAGGCGCCGCTTACGGAAAACTTCCCGCCGCCGCGGGCGAGCGAGTTGTGGGCGGAAAGCAGCAGGCCGAGGCCCATCGAATCGAGCATGCGGGCGTTGGCCAGGTCGAAAATCATTTCGCGCACCCCCGCGCTCACCAGCTCGCGCATGGCCGGCCGCAGCTCGGCCACCGAGGACGCCACCACGTCGCCGGCCGGAATCACCGTGGCGCAATCGCCTTCGCGCCGGATCTCAAAATCGGGCATCTTCGCTCCTCTCCTGGAAAACCCGAACGGCTTCCACCTGATTCCCTTTTTCGTTGAAGCGCAGCGCGCTCGAATACTGGCGCAGGATGCTCACGCCGCGGCCCGATTCGAGCGCCGCCGGGGAGCCGCCGCGCAGATGCCGGCGCCAGTCGAAACCCTCCCCGCAGTCGCGCACGCGCACGGCCACGCCGCGCTCCAGGCGCTCCACCTCGCACCACACCTGGCAGGCGGAGCCGGCGTGCACCACGGCGTTGGTGAGCGCCTCGCGCAGCAGCAGCTCCACCGCGAAGCGCTCGGATTCCGGAATGTCGCGGAAACCGTCGCGGCGCAGATCGGCGCAGACGCGGTCGACGGCTTCGAGCGTCGGCGCAAGCGAGGCTTCGAGCAGGATCGCGCGGCGCCCGCTCACTTGGGCGCCTCCACACCGAGCAGCAGCAGATCGTCCATCTGTTTCCGGCCAGGCGTCAAATCCGCGACGATCGCCGGGACCGCCGCGTCGAGCCTGTCGCGGTGATGGCGGCCGCATGCCTCGCTCAACCGGTCGAGTCCGGCGAAACGGCCGCAGCCCGCCAGCGCGTGATCTTCCACCAGCCCGTCCGTATACAAATAAAAGCGGTCCCCCGCGCGCATCTCCACTTCCTGCTTGTGAAGCACCACGGAGCCGAAAACGCCCAGCGGGTCGCTCTCGAAGCTGGCCAGCCTGGCTTCGCCCGCCGACACCAGCACCGGCGGCAGATGGCCGGCGCTGACCACCGAAAGTTTCCGCCGCTCCGGCGAAAGCCGCGCGTAACAGGCCGTGACGTAGCGCCCGTCGTTGAGCGTGGCGCGCATGGCGGCGTTGATCTGGCGCATGGTGTCCTCGATCGCGAATACCGGGCTCGAATACTGCCGCAGAAGCGCTTTCATCGCGGAGGTGAGGAACGAAGCGGCGACGCCGTGGCCGCTGATATCGGCCACAAAATATCCCACCGCGCCGCCGCTCAACGGCAGCACGTCGTAAAAGTCGCCGCCCACGGTTTCGAGCGGACGGTAGCACACGGCAAACGAGGCCCCTGGAAAATCCTCCGGAGCCACCAGCATGGATTGCTGCGCCTCGCGCAGAACGTCGAGCCGGGCCTTCTGCTCGGCCGCGAGCAGCTCGCTTGCGCGGCGCAGGCGCAAATGCACCCGCACTCGCGCCAGCACCTCGCGCGCGAAAAACGGCTTGGCGATGTAATCCA
>JASHWA010000605.1 GCA_030044325.1 Bryobacteraceae bacterium | reverse complement strand
CAAGCCGCGATATCGGCTTCGATTTCGGCCTTCTTCCCAGCGGGAAGCTGGTCGAGTTTGTTGAGCACGTCGGCGAGTCCGTTGTTAACATTCGCCCCGATCTCTGCGAGGACGCCGGCATGCTTCTCGAGCGCATCGGCGAAATACTCCGCGACACAGTGTCCGAACATGACGGGATCGGAGACCTTCATCATCGTGCACTTCAGATGCAGCGAGAACAGCGCATTGTCGGCCTTAGCGGCAGCCATCTGCTCCGCGTAGAATCTCCGCAACGCACCTACGTTCATCACCGCGCAGTCGATAATCTCCCCCTCGGCGAGCGGGATTCTTTGCTTCAGGACGGTCACCGCGCCGGCCGAATCTACAAATTCGATACGCGCCTCGGCAGGGGCGCTCACCGTCACGGATTTCTCGCTGCCAAAAAAATCCTTGACGCTCATGTGAGCGACACGCGTCACCGACCCGGCTTTCGGCCACGGCTTCATCATCGTATGCGGATGCTTCCGCGCGAACGCTTTTACGGAAGCGGAAGCGCGCCGGTCCGAATTTCCTTCGCGCAACACGGGATTCACGGCCGAGCCCAGGACCCCGGCAAAGCGGGCCTGCACCGCACGCTCCTCCTGGGTCGAGGGCGAGTCCGGATAATCGGGGATGTTGTAGCCCTTCGCCCGAAGTTCCGCAATCGCGGCTCGGAGCTGCGGAATCGAGGCGCTGATGTTGGGCAGCTTGACGATGTTGGCTTCCGGCGTCTTGGCCAGTTCCCCCAGGCGCGTCAACTCGTCGGGAATTCTCTGGCCGGGCTGAAGACACTCGGGAAAGGTGGCGACAATCCGGCCGGCGAGCGAAATGTCGGCCGTTTCGATCTCCACGCCGGTCCCTTTGAAGTACGCTCGCAGGATGGGCAGCAGCGCGTACGACGCGAGCGCCGGTGCCTCGTCGGTCTTGGTCCACGTGAGCTTCATGGATTGGTCTCTGTGTGAATGAGTGCAGAGAGAACGCGGCCGCAACAGCGGGACGGTCTCAAACTGAAAGCGTAGGATAACATGACAACGCGATGCATCAGACTTCAAAGCTCTGATTCTCGCCGGACACCCGAGTGGCGTGTCGCGGAGGAATCGTGAGAACGCGCGACGCGCAACTACGAACTCCAGAATCCGGCGACGAGCAGGAGCGCATAGGCGATCGACAATCCGAGCGCTTGGAGGCCGACGCTCTTAAGAGGCATTTGCAACGACGACGCGCTGCGCTGGCGCTTCAAATCCGCCAGGTACGCGATCGCCGCGAGAGTTAGCGCCGCGGTGATCCAGGGGCGGTGTGCGAACGCGAAATAGACCGCAGCGGCGATCAGGACAACCTGCGAGACCAAAGCCGCGCGGCGGTTTTCAGGTGGCGGATTGTGCCCCTTCCGCGCCGCGATGCGAGCGTCGAGCCGCGCGTGAACCACGAAAATCCCCGCCGCTGCCTGCAATGCGCATAGAATCCACAGCAGCCAGCACCAACTGCGGATAGCCCCCACTGCGGCGAGACAGGCCATCAGAGAACTCGCCGTTAATGCAAACGCGCTCGCCACCTGGAACCACTCGGATCGCTGGCGATTCCGCACGTTGAGCGTTACTGCCAGGATCGTGAACGCTCCGGCCGCGAAAAATAACACGAGAAGCGGACGCCAGTCTCGAACCATAACCAGGACCAGTCCGCACGCGGCCAAGAGCGAGGATTCCATCACCACGGATCTCCTGGCCGCCTTCGTCTCCGCATGCTCCTGTTTCCAGATGAAGCGTTGCCGCGCCATCACCACCAACGGGTCTTTGATGGCAAGCGCACAAGCGGCCGCCACCAAGGCGACCAACTCCGGCCAGTACAGCCGGCGCAACAGAATCGCGGCCGCGAAGAACGGCGCGAGAAGCATAGCCGTTGCGCCGTGCTCGCGCGGGAGCGAGAGCTGTCCCGCTCCTCGTTGCACTTTCCGTTCACGCTCGACCGTTTCGGGCTTGGGGGTCGGTTTGTCGCCAGCAGGCATTTTCAGTTGGGCCTCTGATTCGAGATTATGCGACGCAAGTCACCGCCGGCGCACTTTTCTAATGTTGGAACTCCCGGACAAACCGCAACGCACTGCGCTTGGTGTCACCGCTTTGTAGCAATGAGGGGGTTATGATGAGATTCGCCCTGACGACAATGTCGAATCCCCCAAGACACGTTAAAGAAACTGAGCGATAGAGGAGCATCGAATGAACGCGATAGGCAAGTTGCGATGGAGGGCTGCATGGATTCTCTTGACAGGTGGCTCAGCCGCAGTTCTCAGTCAGACTCAGAATCCGGAAATCACCGATCACAATCGGACCGTTGGACCGCAACGGAACGGGTCGATTGTGGTTTCGGATAACCAGACCCTGACCCCCGCCGGCAAGATCATTGAGCTCGGCTCGCCCGTTCGCGCCAAGGCCATCGCTCTGAACCCGAACGGCAAGAGCAATAGCGCGGCGGTCCTGCTCATGGGTTCGCCCCAACCGGTGATCGTGTTCAACACGGCCACGGGAGAGATTCTGGAGCGCTTCACACCGGAGGTTGCCCCAGGCGCGCAATCCAGATCGAGCCGGGCGGGATCCTTCACAGGCATTGCGTATTCCGCCGACGGCAAACGGCTGTTCTTCAGCCAGGACGACAACCATTTCGTCATTGCGAATGTGAATCCGCAAACCGGCGCGTTGACCAGCAGAGAGCGCGTGGAGCTTCCCGAGCCGCCGCCGGGCCGGCCGTATTACAAACCGAAAGCCATCAACCCGGGAGGCATTGCGATTTCCGCCGACGGCAAGCGCGCCTATGTTGTCCTGAACGCGGCCAACACGCTGGGCGTAATCGATCTGACGGAGTCTCCGGCCAGGCTGATCGCCCAGATCCCGGTCGGCAATGCGCCGAATAGTGTGGTCATCCACGGCAAGTACGCCTACGTGAGCAACGAAGGCGGACGTCCTGCCACCAGCGAAGACTTCACGAACTACTCCGACGGAACGCCCATCGTCGTCGACCCGAAAGACGCGTTTGCGATCACCGGCACTGTTTCCGTCGTCGATCTTTCGGCCGGTAAGGAAGTGAAGACGATCAAGGTCGGCATGCACCCGGCGGGCATGACCATCTCCCGGTCCCAACTTTATGTCGCCAACGCCTATAGCGACAGCCTTTCGATAATCGATTTGAATACCGATGACGTCGTGCGTACGATCGATCTCAGCGTTCCCATCGGCTCCGGCGTCTTCGGTTCCGGCCCGAACGCCGTCGCTGTGACCGGGGATGGACAGGCGTATGTAACCCTGGGCCAGGCCAATGCAGTCGCGGTGGTCAATCTCCAGGGCCGCGATGCCCACCCGGTCATCGGTTACATTCCGACCGGTTACTTCCCGACCT
>JASHWA010000604.1 GCA_030044325.1 Bryobacteraceae bacterium | reverse complement strand
GCATGACGCCGGAAGGCCTGGGCTGGGTGATCGAGCGCGCCATCCACAAGATGGGCCTGATCCGGCAATTGAAGCAGGAGCGCGACCGGCTGAGCGCTTCGCTCGCCGAAAAGGAAGTGCTGCTCAAAGAGGTGCACCATCGCGTCAAGAACAATTTGCAGGTGATCGCCAGCCTGCTGCGCCTGCAGGCGCGCGCTTTCGGCGACGGCGCGCTCGCCGCGGCCCTGCGCGAATCTCAAAATCGCGTCGAATCCATGGCCCTGATCCACGAACAGCTGTACGAAACCGAGGACCTGCGCGATGTCGATCTGGCCAAGCACGCTTCGCTCCTGCTCACTAATCTCTTGCAGTCTTATGGAATCGAGGATGGCCGCATCGCCGGGCGCGTCGCGCTCGATCCGCTTCCGCTGGGAGTGGATCGCGCCATTCCCGCGGGCCTGATTTTGAACGAGCTGATCTCCAACGCGCTCAAGCACGCCTTTCCCGGCGGGCGCTCCGGCTCGATCTGGATCGAAGGCGGGCGCGCCAACGGCCGCGTGCTGGTTTCGGTGCGCGACAACGGCATCGGGATACGGAAAGACGTCGAGCTGCGCCGGCCCGGGTCGCTGGGACTGGAGATCGTCAATATTTTGACGCGCCAATTGAAAGGAGAGCTGATGGTCGAATCGGGGGCCGGAACGGCGTTCCATATATCGTTCCCGGAAAAATGATTCCTTCGCGGCCAAGACATCATGAAAACCAAATCGCATAAGGTGCTGGTGGTCGAAGACGAAGGTTTGATCGCGCACGACATTTCGTCGCGCCTGGAGGCGCTCGGCCACCAGGTGGTGGCCACCGTCTCGACGGCGGAGGAAGCGGTGGCCAAAGCGCCGGAGGCGGAGATCGTGCTGATGGATATCCGCCTGGACGGCCGCGCCGACGGCGTCGATGCGGCGCTGGCCATTCGTGAAAAATACCACGTCCCCGTGATTTTTCTGACCGCGCACGCGGATCGCGCCACGCTCGAGCGCGCCAAGCTGGCCGAACCGTTCGGCTACATCGTCAAGCCGCTGGCGCACGCTTCGCTTGCGAGCTCCATCGAAATCGCCATGTACAAGCATGGCGCCGATCGCGAAATCGAGGAGCGGGAAGCGCGCCTGCGCACGATCGTGGCCTCGGTTTCAGACGCGCTGGTGGTCACCGACGCCCAGGCGCGCGTGTTGCTGATGAATCGCGCCGCCGAGATACTCTCCGGGTGCACGCAGCCGGCCGCGCAAGGCTCGCCCATCGCCAGGATCGTCCAGCTCGCCGATGGCGACGCCGGCGCGGAGGCGTCCGATCCGGTGTCGCTCGCCATTTTGCGCGACGCCGCGGTTCCGCTCGCCCGGACCTGGAAGCTCTCGGGCGCGGGCGGAAAGCAGATGTGGATTGAAGGCTCCGTCGCGCCGGTCAAAGCCGAGGGCCGCGTAGCGGGCGCGGTGCTCACTTTCCGCGATGTGAGCGCGCGCCGCTGGGAGGAGCGGCAGTTGCGCCAGGCCCACAAGCTGGATGCGCTCGCGCGCCTGGCTTTCGGCGTTTCGAGCGATTACGCCAACCTGCTGGCCACCATTCGCGCGCAGGCCGACCAGCTGCTGCGGCAGCTTGGCGAATATTCGCCCGCGCGCCGCGCCCTTCAGGACATCCACCACGCCGCCGCCGCGGCCGAGCAGATGAACGGACGGCTGAACGCGTTCGGGACGCGCCAGGTGGCCAAACCCGAAACGCTCAGCATCAACGCCGTGCTGCGCCGCGCGCGCAAGCTGATCGAATCGGTGGCCGGAAACGCCATCGAAGTGAACCTCCGCACCGATCCCGCGGCGGGACGCATCAAGGCCGACCCGTCGCAGATCGAGCAGGCGCTGATGAGCATGGTCCTGCACGCCTGCGCCACCATGGCGCGCGGCGGCCGGCTGCTGATCGAGACCGGCGGCACCGAAGTTCCGGTGGACGGGCGCATGCAGCCGCACGCCCTGCTCGCCATCACCTATACCGGCGAGGAGCCCGATCCCGAAAAGCTGTTCGAGCCGTCCTCCGCCGCCGAAGAGGCGCTGGCGCTTTCCATCGTGCACGCCATCGCGGTCGAGCACGACGGGTTTGTCAGCGCGCACCGCACCGCCGGCGGCGGATGCCGCTTCGAGCTTCTGCTGCCGCGCGTGATGGGCGTCGCGCTGCTGCCTTCGCCCGCCGAAGGCCGCGCGCCGGCCATCCTGCTCGCCGGCGGAACGGACCCGGTGCGCGCGCAGCTTCACAATTTTTTCGAAGCCAACGGATATAACCTGCTCGAAGCCGCGGATGCGGCCGAAGCCCTGGCGATTTCCGAGATGCACCAGGGCGCCATCGACCTGCTGATCGCGGAGGCCGCCGAAGCCGAAGCGATCGCGCCGCAACTGCGCGCCGCGCACCCCAATTTGCAGGTGCTGGAGATCGTCGAGAGCGGCGCGGCAGGCGCCAACCAGATCGCCCGTCCCTTCACCCAGCAGACGCTGCTCGACCGCGTGCGCCAGGCGCTGAATCCGGAGCAAAAACTCGCCCTGGGCCGCGCCCGGTGAAAAGTCCGGACCGGACGGCGGCCAATTGGCGCTGATGCGTCACGCGGACTAAAAATCCGCCGTCCAACGCGCACCAGGCCTAAGACCCTCCTCACTTCTTCCGCTTCGGCGGCTTGGTCAGATCCGATCCCTCCGCCGGGAGCGAAAACAAATCGTCGGCGAGATCCACGTTGATCTTCAGCGTGTCCGAAAACATCTCGTAGACCTTGTCGCCATTCCGCTCGCGATGGATCTGCAGCGGCCACATGATGCCGCCTTCCTCGCGGTAGCGCGAATACAGCGTCACCTCCTCGTCCTGCTCCTTGGTCTGCGGGTTGTAGTGCTTATAGACCTGGCGGATGGGCAGCATGCTCGACTGGTTGAAATACACCGTCACCAGCCGGTCCTGCGAGTCCGTGATGTCCACGATCTCCACCGGCTGGTTATTGAACACGTCGGCGCCGCGCGATTCGAAGATCATGCCGGGCTCATTGAGGCGCTGGCGCAGGATATAAAGAACGTCGCGCAGCGTGGTCTCCCGATAACGCTCCACGCGGTCCTTGGCGAGCTCCTTGGTTCCGTGCCAGCTGATCTCCCATCCGCCGTTTTCGGTGAACAAAACCGCGCTCTGCTCCTCTTTGCCGAACGCCTGGCGCTCGCGCTGGCCGATGAAGGTGGCGCTCTGGCCCGGGGGAATCGCGATGTAGCGCGTGTAGATGGTGGCGACGTCGCGGCCGGAAATCGCGTCGCGATAAAACGAGTAGGCGCGCCCGTACTCGACGCGATCCTCCATCTTCAGGAAATTGTCGGCGCCCAGCGCGCGGACGGCCGCGTCGATGAGCTTCTTTCCGCGCTGCTCGGCAGGCGTCGGCGGGAGCGTCTGCGCGGCGGCGCAGGCTCCCAGAAACAGGAACAGCCATTTCATGCTCTCATGTTGCAGTTTGGACCGCGGACGGGTCAAGTGCGGCCGGATTCGGCAAACGGGCCGCCGGCTCAATGCACCGCCGCCGGACCTTTGGACTTGACTTTCTTCAGCAGAAACACCAGGGGGACGCACAAAAAGCACACCACCGCCATGTAGCGCAGATCGTCCACGTAGGCGTACACCGTCGATTGCTGGTTGAGCCCGTTTTCGATCAGTTGATAGGCGCGCAGCATCGCCTGGTGCGGGCCGGAATGGTGCGACATCGTCGAGTCGAACAGGCCATACGCCTGCTGAGCAACAGGCCGCGCGCTAATGTAGCGGCTCAGCTCATCGCGGTGCGCCTGGCCGCGCCGCGCGATCAATGTATCCACCACGGATATACCCACGCTGCCGCCGACGTTGCGCAACAGGTTGTACAATCCCGTGGCGTTGCCGATCTGCTGGTTCGAAAGCGTGCCCATGGCGGTGGTGGAGAGCGGAACGAACACCATCCCCGCCGCCGCTCCGCTGATGATGATCGGCCATATCAGCGACCATTGCGAAATACCCAGCGTCAGATCGCCCATCCACAACGCGGCCCACGCGAAGCCCACGAATCCGAACAGCATGATCCAGCGGTTGTCCACGCGATTGGACAGCACGGCGACAATGGGCATGATGAGAATCGCTCCGATCCCGCGCGGGCTGACGGCCAGTCCCGACGCCCATGCGGAGTAGTCCAGTTGGGTCTGGTAAAACAACGGCAGAATCGTGATGATGCCGTAAATCAACGCGCCGAACATCCCGATCAGCGCGCAGCCCAGCGCGAAGTTGCGATCCTTGAACACGCGCAGATGTACCAGCGGATGCCGCACGATCAGCTCGCGCGCAAGGAACGCAATCAGTCCGATGAACGCGAGCGCGGCCGCCCAGCGGATGCGGGTCGAGCCGAACCAGTCGTCCTCCTGCCCGCGGTCGAGCACGTATTGCAGCGCGGCGATCCACAACGCGAGCAATCCCAGGCCGATCGAATCGATGCGCCCGGCTTTCGCTCTGGCGATATACGGCGGATCCTGGACGAATTTCGAAATCATGAACACCGCGAGAAGGCCGATCGGGATGTTGACGTAAAACGCCCAGCGCCAGGAAAGCTGATCGGTGAGATAGCCGCCCAGCGTGGGCCCCAGCACCGGCGCCACCACCACGCCCAGGGCGAAGGCGGCCATCGCCGAGCCGCGCTTGGAGGGCGGGAAACTTTCGAGCAGAATCGCCTGCGAAAGCGGCTGAAGCGCGCCTCCGCCCGCGCCTTGCAGCGTTCGCGCGAATAGAATCATGCCCAGGCTGCGCGCCGCGCCGCACAGAAATGAAGAAAAGGTGAACAGCGTGATGCAGGCCAGCAGAAAGTTGCGGCGGCCGAACTTGAGCGAGAACCACGCGCTCGCCGGAAGAATCACCGCATTGGCCACCAGATAAGTGGTGAGCACCCACGTCGCTTCATCGGTGGAAGCCGCCAGACTCCCCGCGATATACGGCA
>JASHWA010000603.1 GCA_030044325.1 Bryobacteraceae bacterium | reverse complement strand
AAATTTTGTGGAGATAAATTTCATGCGAACCAAGTTGTTGACACCTGTTTTGGGAATCGCCCTGGGCCTGGGCGCCGCATCCGTTCCGGCTGCGGCGCATCACGCCTTTGGCTCGGAATTCGACGCCAACCGCCCGGTGCTGCTGAAGGGCAAGATCGTCAAAATCGAGTGGGTCAATCCGCACACCTGGATTCACGTCGAAGTGACTAAGCCGGACGGCACCAAGGAAGTGTGGATGGTGGAAGGCGGCAGTCCCAACACGCTGATCCGCCGCGGCGCCAACAAGAACACCTTCCCGCCGGGAACCGAAGTGATCATCGACGGCTACCAGGCGCGCGATCACAACGAGCTGCGCGCCAATGCCCGCAACGTGACTTTCGCCGACGGCCGCAAGCTGTTTCTGGGCTCGACCGGAACGGGCGCTCCGTACGAGGAATCAAAACCGCCGTCGAAGTAACACTGCCCCGGCCGGGAACGAACGCTTATCGATTCGCGTTCATGGGCGGGCATCCGGAGCCGTCAGTATCCGAAGTTTTCGCCGCAAATGCACCGTCGCGGCATAGGCCAGCAAGAAACCGAGCGAAACGGGGAAAAACACTAATCGCGCGATGGTCGGAATCGCGGCGGATCCGGTCAAGCCCGCGCGGAACAGCGCGAAATGCAGCATCACCCTCCCGTGCGCCCAATCGACCCAGAAATAATCTCCGTTTTCATTCAGCGCGAACACTTTCGCCGGAACCTTCCACGCCAGCGCCCATTTCCACTTGGTCATGATCGAGTCGCCGGAGCAGATGATGCCCAGGATCGGGTACCCGCGCCCGGCCAGTTCCGCGTACAGCCGTTTGCGTCCCGCGCGGCCCTGGTAATCCGTCACGCGATACACGCGCCCGCGAAAACCATCCGGCAGACCGGCGAAGCAGGTAACCAGGTCGATTTCGAGCCGATCGCCGTAAAAGCGGTAGAGCGCGGGAATAAAATGATCGAACAGCGTGCGCGACCCGCTTTCGACCAGCAGAACCCGCGTGAACTCCGGCGTCCGGCGCGTGAAAAAATGACGCAATCCCGATTTTAGTAGAATATAGGCAGCCCCACCAGATGCCGGCGCAATTCGATCTCTCCAAGCTCAGCGTTCGACAGTTCGCGGAGCGGTTTCGCGGCGAAGTGATACCGCTGAGCAACACGTTTTCTTACTTCTGCGCATCGGTCCCGATGTCGGAAGAAGATCTGAAGGAGTATCTTCAGGAACCGGTGGCCGCGCTGCCGCCGGCGATCGCCGCCGCGCTGCCCAAAACCTCGATTTTTCTGGTTCCTTATCTCGAGCGCGGCATCGGCCGCGATCGCAGCAAGACCAAAATGTCGGCGGGGGATTTCATTTCGATCGAAAAACCGCCCGACGGGCGGCTTACTTCGTCCACGCACATCCAGCTTGGCGAGGAAACCGTGCTGGTCTTCGCGTTAAAGGACCAGGAGGTCGCCGAATATCACTACCGCTTCTATCACCTGCTGGCGACGCTGGTGGGCGAGCATTGGACCGAAGCGATGGAAACGGCGTATTCGCGAGTTCTGCGCGAGGAGCTGAGCGCCGAGGTGCACGGCGAAGTGGATGAGCCGAGCTGGCGATTGAAGCAGGCGCTGCGCCGCTCGAAGACCGCGCGCGCGGGCATCCGCGACTACGCGCGGCAATCCTTCATCGACACGCTGACGCTTTATCTGCACGGAATCTGCTGCGATATCGACGTCGATACGGGCCCGCGCCAGTTGCCCAGCCGGCACCTGCGCCGGCGGCTGATCGCGCTCGAAGAGATGTTTCCGCCGCCCGCCGGATACGCCGTTTTTCCGGAACAGCTCGAGCCCTGATGTGCGGGATCGCCGGTTTCACGCATACCGGCCGCGCCGCGCCGGGCGAGCGCATGGAGGCGATCACCCGCTCGCTCAAGCATCGCGGCCCGGACCAGCAGGGGACCTGGGAGTCGCCCAACGTTTCGCTGGGCGCGGTTCGCCTGAAAATCATCGATCTCGAACACGGCAGCCAGCCGATGGCGGCCGCCGGAACGGTCATCGTCTTCAACGGCGAAATCTACAATCATGTGGACGTGCGGCGCGAGCTCGAATCGCGCGGGCACAAATTCGATTCGCGCTGCGATACCGAAACCGTGCTGCACGCGTTTCTCGAATGGGACCTCGCGTGTTTTTCGAAGCTGCGGGGGATGTTCGCTGCGGCGCTGTGGACCGAATCGAGGCGCCGCCTGGTGCTGGCGCGCGATCGCATGGGGATCAAGCCGCTGTATTATTCGGAACACGCCGGGGAAATTTATTTCGGCTCGGAAGTGAAAGCGATTCTTCTGCATCCGGAGATCGATCGGCGCATCGACCCGCGCGGCTTGAATCATTATTTATCGCTCAACTACGTTCCCGGCCCGTTCACTCTGGTGGAGGGCATTCGAAAACTCCCGCCGGGAAATTTTCTCGAATGGCGCGAGGGCGCGGCGTCGATCGAGCCGTATTGGAAACTGGAATTCGCGCCGCAGCGCATCGATTGGGACGCGGCGAAACAGGAGCTCGACGCGCTTTTGCGCAGCGCCGTTCGCGAGCATCTGCTCTCCGACGTTCCGCTGGGCGTGTGGGCGAGCGGAGGCCTGGACTCGACCACGATTCTGCATTACGCGGCGCAGGAGGTCCCCAAGCTCAAGACATTTTCGATTTCGTTTCGCGGGCGAAAATTCGACGAGACGCCGTATTTCCGGGAAGTGGCGCAATTTTACGGGACCGAGCACCGCGAGTTCGATTTGAATCCGGAAGTCGATATTCAAAACGCGCTGGAGCAGTTCGCCTATTACTCCGATGAGCCGAGCGCGGACGCCGGCGCGGTTCCGGTCTGGTTCCTGTCAAAAATGTGCCGCGCCGAAGTGACCGTCGCGCTGTCGGGGGATGGCGCGGACGAGTTGTTCGGCGGCTATAACACCTATCTCGCCGACCGCTACGCGCGGCGGCTCCGAAAAGTGCCCATCGCGCTTCGCCGCGCCGCGGCGCGCGTTGCGCAATGGCTGCCGGTGTCGGATGAAAAAATCGGATTGGATTATAAGATCCGCCGGATGCTCGAAGGCTCGCTGCTCGATCCGGGGGATGCGCATTTTTTCTGGAACGGAACGTTTTGCGCGGATCAGAAGCGCGCGTTGTGCGACGCGCTCCAACCGGTGGAACCGCTCGCGCGCGCGGGCGACGATTTCATGTACATCGATCAGCTCTACTATCTGCCCGATGACATCCTGTATAAAACCGATCGCATGAGCATGGCGCATTCGCTCGAAGTGCGCCCGCCGTTCCTGGATCATCGCGTGGTGGAGTTCGCCGCGCGGCTGCCCGAAAACATGAAAATCCGCGGGCGCAATCTGAAATTCATCCTGCGCGAACTGATGAAGGGCAAAATTCCAGCCTGCGTGACTCGCCGCTCCAAGGAAGGTTTCGATATCCCCGCGCATCACTGGCTGCGGACCTTCCTGCGTCCGCTGCTGGTGGAAACATTGAGCGAACGCAACGTGCGCGAATCCGGAATTTTTTCGATGCGCGCAGTCGCGCAAACGGTGGATGCGCATCTCCATCGCCGCGCGAATCTCGGCTATCATCTGTGGGGCCTGCTGATCCTGTTTCTGTGGATGCGCCGCTGGCGCATCCAGCCGCCGCATCCGATCAAGACTCGCATCCCGGATCTGGTCTGGGCCAAGTGATCGTCACCATCGATGCAACCTCGGCCCTTTTGCGCAGCGCCGGAATCAAGAGCTACACCTGGCACCTGGTGCGCGCGCTGCGCGCCATCGCCGAACCCAGCGAGATTCGCGCGTATCCTTATTTAAACGACTTCGGACGGCTGGATCACGAATGCTCGACGTATTCGCGTTGGGGGACGCTCGCGCGGCTGGGCGTGCTGTATCTTTCGCGATCGACGCCGCTGCTCGATGCGATCGTCGCCGGCTCCGACGTTTTTCACGCGTCGAACCAGGTCCGCCGTGCGCCGCGCGGAGTGAAACTCACGGCGACCATCCACGACCTGACCTGCTGGCTGATGCCGCAGTTCCACACGGAAGCGAACATTCGCGCGGACCGCACTTTCGCCGAACAAATCCTCACCCGCGCCGATCGCCTGATCGCGGTTTCCGAAAACACGCGGCAGGATGCGATTCGGGTGCTCGGGATCGGGCCCGAACGCATCGAGACCATCCATTCGGGCGTCGCCCCGGAATACTTCGCCGCGGAGCCGGTGAAGCGCGAGCGGCCGTACGTCCTTTTTGTCGGCGCGATCGAGCCGCGAAAAAATCTGGATACGCTGCTCGACGCCTGGAAGCTGTTGCGGCGCGATTTGCGCGAGCGGTTCGATCTGTTGATCGCAGGTCCCGAGGGATGGAACGCGGAAAAAACGCTGGCGCGGATTCGGGCGGAAGCGAATTATCTGGGCTACGTTCCCGAATCCGACCTTCCCGCGCTCACCGCGGGCGCGACCGCATTCGTGTACCCATCCTTATATGAAGGCTTTGGATTTCCGGTGGTGCAGGCGATGGCCGCCGGGGCGCCGGTGGTCACTTCGAACACCTCGGCGCTTCCGGAAATCGCCGGCGATGCAGCGCTTCTGGTGGACGCGCGCAGCGCGGACGAGATGGCGAACGCGTTGGGCCGGCTTCTCGACTTCGATTCGCTGCGAGCGGAGCTTCGAACCAAAGGGCGCGCGCGCGCGAAAAGTTATCGCTGGGAGAACTGCGCCGCGCAAACGCTCAAGATGTTTCGAAATCTATGAGAGGGCTCCGGCGACCGCCTCGATCGTGCGGCGCACATCGTCAGGGCCTGTTTGCCAGCTTGAAACGCTGATACGCATGGCGCGCATTCCGCGCCAGGTGGTGGGACCGAAAAACGCCTCGCCGCTGTTCACGATTCCGGCAATCACCTGGCCGGTCCTGCGATCGTGGTCGCCGCCGCGGGAATCGAGGAAGCGCACCAGACCTTGGTTGATTACGGGGCGCCACAGGATCTCCGCGCCTGGAAGCGCTCCGATTCCTTCCGTGAGCGCGCGGGCGTGGGCGCAGCAGCGATCGACCAGGCGGGCGACGCCGCCGCGGCCGAGCTCGCGAAGGGCGGCGTAGGTGGAGAAGCCGCGCGCGCGGCGCGACCATTCGAGGTTCCAGTCCATTTCGTCGCGCGCATCGGCGTCGTGCGTCAGATACGACGCCCGATAGGAGATCGCGGCACGATGGGGCTCGGGATGCGCGACGAACGCGTAGCCGGAATCGTAGGGAGTTTGCAGCCATTTGTGGCCGTCGGTGGCCCAGGAGTCGGCTTGTTCGATGCCGCGGGTGAGGTAGCGATAGGCCGGGCTCGCGGCAGCCCACAGGCCGAAGGCGCCGTCGACGTGCACCCACGCGCCGCCGCGGTGCGCGATGGGAATGAGCTCGGAAAAATCGTCGAAGATCCCGGTGTTGATTTCGCCGGCCTGCAGCAGAACCAGCGCGGGCGACGAATTTTGCCGGAGCGCGGCATCGAGCGCCGCGGGAAGCAGGCGGCCGTCGGAATCGGAATCGAGCGGAACGATGTTGGAGGCACCGAAGCCGAGCATGCGTGCGGCGCGCGCGAACGAACCGTGGCGTTGCGCGCTGGTGAAGATGCGGATCGCGGGACCTCCCGCGGCGCCACGCTGCTCGACGTCCCAACCGGATTTTTCAAGCAGCGCGTGCCGCGCGGCGATCAGGCAGGTGATGTGCGCCAT
>JASHWA010000602.1 GCA_030044325.1 Bryobacteraceae bacterium | reverse complement strand
ACCGCCAGAAACACATCGCCGAACAGAAAATACGGGTCGCTTCCGCCGTCGCCCGCCCAGGTGCGCTGCTGTGCGTTCGACGTGATGGGAAACGCGGGCGAATCGGTAAAGCCGGTCACGTACGCGTCCCCCGCCGCGTCGATCGCCATCGCGAACGCTCCATCGTTTTCCTGCCCGCCCCAGTAGGTCAAATAAATCAGACCCGAAAGCGTCGGATTCATTTTGCCGATAATCACGTCTCCGCTCAAATATTCGATGTCGAGCGGAAGCACCGTGTAGCCCGAGTAAGCCGGCTGCGGCGCGCCGGGCGTCGTCGGCAGCCTCTCCGTGCTGCTCCAGCCCGCGAAATACACGTTTCCGGTGGAATCCACCGCGATTCCGGTGATGAATTCATCGCCCACCCCGCCGAAATAGGTCGAGTGGACCAGCGCGGTTCCGCTCGGATTGATCTCCGTGATGAATCCGTCGCCGGTGACGAAATACGGCGTCTGCGCTTCGGCCCCGCCCCACACGCGCTGATACGCGCCCGTGGTGGTGGGGAAATCGGTCGAAAGCGTGAAGCCGGAGATGTAGGCGTCATTGGAAGCGTCCAGGACGATGGCGAAGGCCAGATCGTCGCTCGAACCGCCCACCAAGGTCGAATACATCATCTTCGACCCGGTGGGATCGAGTTTGGTCACAAACGCGTCTCCCGCGTTGATGAACGGACCGCCGCAGCACGGCTCCACCGGCTCGCGATCGCCGCCGTTCATCACCGTTTGAAACGCGCCCGCGCTGGTGGGAAAATTCGACGAAAGCGTGGACCCGGCCACGTACGCATCGCCCGCGCTGTCGATCGCGATCGCCATGCCGGCATCGTCCTCGTTCCCGCCCAGATACGTCGAATACAACAACTGGTTGCCCGCCGGTCCCAGCTTGGCGACAAACGCGTCGCCGAACGAGGTGTACGCCAATCCCCCCACTCCCCCGAACGCCGCCTGGAAAGGCGACGCGCTCAGCGGAAAGTCGCGCGAGGTGGTGAATCCGGTGATGTACGCGTCGCCCGCCGGATCCACCGCGAGCCCCATCGCCACATCGTCGCCGGTGCCTCCCAGATACGTCAGGTAAATCAGCTTGCCCGCGGGACTGAACTTGGCGACGAACGCGTCGCCGCCGATGAAATCGCCCGACGCGCCGTGATACGTGCCCTGGAACGCGGAAAACACCGGCAGATTCGGCGAAGTGCTGCCCCCCGCCATAAAAACGTTGCCGGCGCCATCCAAGCCGATGCCGCGCGCGAACTCGTTCGCGTATCCGCCCATGTACGTCGCGTAGCTGAGCGCCGGATCGATCACCAGCGTGCGTTTTTTGTCATACCTGCCGATTTCGAACCGGACCGTATTCCCGTGAACCCGGAAGCGGCCGCGAACCTCACTGCGTTTGCCGTCGCGCTCCTGGTAAACCTCCGGCTTCTTCCAGTGAATTTCGCCCGCGCCCGTCGCGATCACCAGGTCTCCGTTGTTATCCACGCGCAGCGCCTTCTCGCCGTCCATCGCCAGGCGGATCGACCGCGGATCGGCGCCCGGCGCAAGCACGAAATCGTATTCCAGCCGTCCATCGTCGCCGCGAAACACCAGGTCGATCCCCGCATACACGTTGCGCTCCACCACCCTCGCGTACCCCGGCACGTTGAGCCGCCAGTTCGGCGCCGCGCCCAGAAAATAATTGGCCAGGCCCGGAAGCTGGTCCTGCGCTTCCATCCCCGCCTTGGGATTCGCTCCGGCGAGCACGGTGTGTACCCGAACCGGCTCCTTCGTGTCCCACTGAATCCAGTTCTCCGCAGGCGCCAGAACCACCTCGAATCCCGGACCGCGCGCGATGAAGCGGGCGCTGGTTTGCGCGGCGCGGCCTTCATGGGCCTCGAACCGAAGCGGCATTTTCGCAATCGACGGCGCGGCCAGCGCCAGCGAGCTTGCAAGAATCGGAAGGCACAGCGGCTTCATCTACAGCTAACCTCTGCTTGAAAAATCGTAGCATGGGTACTTGTATGCGTATACGAATCCTCCTGACCCTCGTCTGCGTTGTGCCCCTCGCCGCCGCTGCGCCCGCCACGCGAAACATCATTCTGGTCACCGCCGACGGCCTGCGCTGGCAGGAGGTTTTTCACGGCATCGATCCCTTGCTCGCCCGCGAACGCTCCGCCGGAATGGAGAAAGCCGAAGAGCGCCGCCGCAAATACGAACGCCCCAACCAGCAGCAGCAGCGCGAAGCGCTTATGCCGTTTTTCTGGAAAACCATCGCGCCGCAGGCGGCCGTGTTCAGCAATGTCAAGGTCACCAACGCCTTTCGCGTCTCCTATCCCGGATACAACGAAATCCTGACCGGCCACTCTGACGACGTTCGGATTCACGGCAATCTCGCGGTTCGCAACCCCAACGAGACCGTGCTCGAATTCTTGAAGCGCAAGCTGCGTCTTTCAAAAAGCCAGGTGGCGCTGTTTGCAAGCTGGGAAACTTTTCGCGCCATCGGCGAGCACACCGAAGGTTCGATTTCGATCAACGCCGGCTATCAGACCATCGATTTTCCGAACGCAAGCCCCCGCATGCTGGATCTGAGCTTGATGCAATTTCATCTGCTCACGCCGTGGGATGAAGCGCGGCACGATTTCATTACCGGCGCCCTCGCGCTCGAATATCTGAAGACCATCCAGCCGCGCGTTCTCGAAATCTCTTTCGACGAGACCGACGACTGGGCTCACGACCATCGCTACGATCGCGTCCTCGATGCCATCGCCGAATTCGACGGATTCCTGGAGCGCCTGTGGACCGCTGTCCAGAGCATGCCCCAATATCGCGGCCGCACCACCCTCATCGTCACCTCCGATCACGGCCGCGGCTCGACCGTCGCCGAGTGGAGCGATCACGGCCGCGCGATCGAAGGCGCGGACCGCGTCTGGCTCGCGATCGTCGGCCCCGATACGCCGCCGGGTCTCGATTCCGATCCCGGAGTCGAGCAGCGCGACATCGCCCCCACCATCGTCCGATTGATGGGGCTGAAAGTCTCCGATTTCCAGGGCGTCACCGGAAAACCCATCGCCGGCGCACTATCGAAGGGCCTTCAATAACTGCTCGGCATACAGCGCGCCCGCGGGCGTGTCTTCGTGTTTGAAAAAAACGTAAGCGTCGCGCCCGTCGGCCACCACCCCGCGCACGCGCTCGGCGATCTCTTCGCGCTCCGCCGCGCTGTAATCCGCCTTGCGCAATCGCGAATAAACGAACCCCGCCGTGATCACCCGCGGAATCTCCAGCCGGTCCGATTCGGCCAGACACAGCGCCACGCCGTGCTTTTCGAGCAGCCGGTAAATCTCGTCGTTCAACCAGCTTTCATTCCGAAATTCGAACGCGCAGCGCATATCTTCCGGCAGTTTCGCCAGGAACGCTTCGAGCAGCGCGGCGTCGCATTTCAAATTCGGAGGAAGTTGGAACAGCACCGGCCCAGCCTCCGCGAGCTCCGCAGCGGATCGATCGCGCGGAAAAAAACCTGCACGAATTCGTCGTCTTTCAGCCGCACAATGTGCGTGATCCGCTGGTGCGCCTTGCAGGCGAATACGAACCCCGTTTGCGTCGCGTTCACCCAGTTTTCAAGCGTCGCTGCCGACGGCAGATGCCGGAACGTGTAGTTGATTTCGACCGCGTTGAGCCGCGTCGCATAGTGCTTCAAAAAATCTTTTTGCGCAACCTTGGCGGGATAAAAATCCGGCTTCCAGCTCGCATACGCAAATCCCGAAGTGCCCGCAAACACCGAGGCCATGTAACGAATTATCGCGCGGGCCTGATGGCGGCGTTAAACCCGGCTTTGGGTGAAAGCCCCCCGGTCACGGCGAGGGAAACCCGCGCCATTACTGGCTCTACGATTTCTGCGGGCCGCGGGTGACACCCCAGCTCCCCGCGGCGCCAATATCGGCGGTCAACGGAACCGCCCGGAAGCGAGCCGCGACCAAAGGGAGCGGTTTTAAAAAACTGTTCCGCGGCGCCCTGCCCTCGCATGCTACGAATATAGTAGATGCGCAGGTGGTCATGAGAACCGGAATCGACACTCCGCTCACCCCTTCAGCGCCCGGTCTGCGCGCCGAAGGCCGCGGCGCGTCGCAGACGCTACACTCAAAGGTAGTGCCGGGGAAAATCGACAAACCCAGAAAGAGCCAGTCGGAAACGCTGCGCGCCATCTGGCCCGACCTGCGCGAGATGATCATGCCGCGCCGCGGCCTGCTCGCCTTCAGCTTCGTGCTGATGCTGATCAATCGCCTCAGCGGCCTGGTGCTGCCCACCTCCACCCGCTTCATGATCGACAACGTCATCACCAAGCGCCAGTTGAATCTGCTCGGCCCGCTGGTTCTCGCCATCGTCGCCGCGACCATGGTGCAGGGCGTCACCTCGTTTTCGCTCACCCAGCTTCTTTCCAAAACCGGCCAGCGCCTCATCGCCGAATTGCGCCGCAAAGTCCAGCGCCACGTCGGCCTGCTTCCGGTCGCCTATTACGACGCCAACAAGAGCGGCATCCTGGTGGCGCGCATCATGAGCGACGTCGAAGGCGTCCGCAACCTCATCGGCACCGGCCTGATCGATTTTTTCGGCGGATTGATGACCGCCCTGATCATGGTGGTGCTCCTGGTGCGCATCAGCCCGTTGATGACCGGCATGACCGTCGTGTTCCTGCTCGCCTTCGCGCTGGTGATGAAGCAGGCCTTCACGCGCATCCGCCCGATTTTTCGGGAGCGCGGAAAAATCAACGCGGAAGTCACCGGCCGTCTGACCGAATCGCTCGGCGGCGTTCGCGTGGTCAAAGGTTATCACGCCGAGGAGCGCGAATCCGACGTTTTTTCGGGCGGCGTCGAACGCCTGCTGCAAAACGTGCTCAAATCGCTCACCGCCACCTCGCTGATGAGCCTCTCGGCCACCGTGCTGATGGGCATCGTCGGAGCGCTCGTGTGGTACATCGGCGTGCACCAGATCGTATCCGGCTCTCTCACCACCGGCGAGTTGATGCAGTTCATCGCCTATCTCGCGTTTCTGATCGCGCCCGTGATCCAGGTCGTGAGCATCGGAACCCAGGTGACCGAAGCCTTTGCCGGTCTCGATCGCACGCATGAAGTTTTGCAGGAGCTGCGCGAAAATCAGGACGGCCGGCGCACCGTCCCCATCGCTCCCATTCAAGGCGAGCTCGAATTTCAGAATGTTTCCTTTTCCTACGAAGCCGGCAAGCCCGTCCTGTTCGACGTGAGCTTCGAATCCAAGCCCGGCACCGTCACCGCGCTGGTGGGGCCTTCCGGCTCCGGAAAATCCACCATCATCAGCCTGATCGCCGCGTTCCACACGCCCCAGAGCGGACGCGTGATGGTCGACGGCGTCGATCTCTCCACCGTGCGCCTCGATTCCTACCGCACGCAGTTGGGCGTGGTTCTTCAAGACACCTTCCTGTTCGACGGGAGCATCGAAGAAAACATCGCCTTCGCCCGTCCGGAAGCGACCCACGAGCAGATTCTCGAAGCCTGCCGCATCGCCCGCGTGGATGAGTTCGCCGAAAAATTCGAGAAACAGTACGACACCAT
>JASHWA010000062.1 GCA_030044325.1 Bryobacteraceae bacterium | reverse complement strand
TGCTCCCCAGGATGCTCGAACGCGGCGAAGGCTACCTGCTGCAAACGGTTTCCGCCGCGGGCCTGATCACTTCGCTTGAATCGGTGATCTACGCGGTGACCAAGCACGCCTCGCTCGCCCTCGCCGAATGGATCGCCATGACCTACGGCGACCGCGGGATCAAGGTCAGCGCCCTCTGCCCGCAAGGCGTTCGCACCAACATGCTGATGCAGGACCCCGATAATTTCCTGGTGGAAGGATCGGTTTCGGTCGAGGATGTGGCCGCCGCCGTGATCGCCGGCCTCGACGACGAGCGCTTTTTGATTCTTCCCCATCCCGAAGTCGCCGAATATTTCCGCCGCAAATCGGCCGATTACGATCGCTGGCTGCGCGGAATGCGGCGTTTCCGCGCCGAAGTCGCCGCCAAGCGCTCCGGAACGGGTGCCTAGAATCCCGTGACCCAGCCCGAGCCTCAGCGCGAACTGACGTTCAAAGCCGTCGCGCTGGGATTATTTCTCGCCTTCATTTTCGGCGCCGCCAACGCGTACCTCGGAATGAAAGCCGGCCAGACCGTCGCCGCCACCATCCCCGCCGCCGTCATCGCCATGACCGTCTTCAAAATTCGCGGCATGCGCGGCGGAATTCTCGAGCAGAACATCGCCCGCACCGCCGCCTCGGTCGGCGAAGCGCTGGTCAGCGGCGCGATCTTCGTGATCCCCGCGTTTTTGATGGTCGATATCAACGGCCATCCGCTGTGGTCGGATCTCCGCGCGCATTACTGGCAGGCGTCCATGCTGCTGGTCACCGGCGGAATGCTCGGCGTCCTGTTCACCGTCCTCATCCGCCGCGCCCTGTTTTCCGATCGCTCCTTGCCCTGGCCCGAAAGCGTCGCCAGCGTGGAGGTGATCCGCGCCGGCGCCGCCGAAAAATCGAGCGCGCCCAAGCTCATCTTCGGGTCCATGGGATTCGCCGGGCTGATTCAAATCCTGACCAACGAAAAAGGTTTTCAGATTTATCGCGACACCGTCAGCGGATTTTTCGCCTTTCCCCGCTCCGTGGTCCAGCATTTCAACTTCGAGCGCCAGCCCATCGGCAACGTGACCTACGGCGGCGGCGTTTCCTGGACCACGCCCGAGCTTTCGCCCGCCCTGATCGGCATCGGCTACATCATCGGCCCCCAGCTCGCCTCCGTAACCGTCGCCGGAGGATTGCTCGCCTGGTGGATTCTGATTCCCCTGCTCCTGTTTTTCGATCCCGATCTCGCGCGCCGGTTGGGCAATGTCACCCCCGACGTCGCCGCCTTCAGCGTGTGGTACAACATCGTGCGTCCCATCGCCGTCGGCGCCATGATGGTGGGCGCCGCCAGCACCATGTTTTCGATGCGCCGCTCCATCGCCGAATCGGTGCGCGCCGCCTTCACGCATCACACCGTCGCCGCGCAATCCGGCGACGAGCGCGAGCACGACCTGCCCTCGCGCGGCGTCCTGTTCGGAATTTTCGTGCTCCTCATTCCCATCGTTTCCATTTATTACGCGTTCACCCACGGATGGCTCGCGGCGATCGCGGCCGCGGCCGTCATGTCGGTCAGCGGATTTTTCCTCACCATGGTCGGAGGGTATCTGGTCGGCCTGGTCGGCGTTTCGAACCAGCCGCTCTCCGGATTGACCCTCGGCGCGCTGATCCTGGCGGCTCTATTAATGGTTGCCATGGGCGAAACGGGAGTTCCCGGCGTCGCGGCCGTGCTGGGCGTCGCGGCCGTGGTGTCCATCGCGGCGTCGGTTTCCGGATCTCTGATTCAGGATTTGAAAGCCGGCCACCTGCTCGGCGGAACGCCGTGGAAAATGCAGCTTGTCGAGATGCTGGCCGTCGCCCTGCTGGCGCTGTTCCTGATGCTGCCCATCATCGCGCTGCACGAAGCCAATCTGTCCACCGGCGGAATCGGCGGCCGCGCGCTCCCCGCTCCGCAGGCCGGGTTGATGGCCCAGCTCGCCAAAGGAATCGTCGGCGGCCAGATGCCCTGGGGATTGCTGGGAATCGGCATCGCCTTCGGCCTGGTGCTGGTTCTATGCGGCGCGCGCTCGCCCATGCTGGTCGCCGTCGGCATGTATCTTCCCTTTGAAACCTCCGCCGCGATTTTCCTGGGCGGAATCATGAAATGGATCGCGGACCGCATCGTCGCCAACGCCGATCAAACCACCAAACGCCTCGCCGAGGATCACGGAACCTTCATTGCGTCCGGCTTGATCGCCGGCGAAGCCATCGTAGGCATCATTCTGGCTGCGCTCTTCCTCGCCGGAATGCCGTCCATCACCAGAATGCTCACCGGAGCAAACGAATTCCCGTCGTTCGCCAGAACCGGCGGCTGGCTGTCGCTAACCGCATTCCTGAGCATCGCGTATTTATTGATCCGCGTGCCGACCAGGAGATAATTGCAGTCGACGCGCGGATAGTGCACAATTTAAGGTACAATGTACTATAAATGATGCAGGATGGCAGACGACCCACAGCCGCAGAAAATCCCGCTCGTCTTTTTTCGAACGCTCACCGGAAGCGAGCCGGTTCGGGAATGGCTGAAGGAACTGCCGGAAAAAGAGAGGCACGCCATCGGCAGGGATCTGCTGCGCGCGCAGTGGCGCTGGCCGGCCGGAATGCCGCTGTGCCGCGCGATGGGAAATGGTCTGTGGGAGATTCGGACGGACCTGCCGACGAAACGCACCGCGCGTGTGTTGCTCTGCCTTCACCGCGAACATCTGGTCGCCCTGCACGGATTTATCAAGAAGACCCGTGCTACGCCGGATGAGGATTTGGCGCTCGCACGGAAGCGCAAGAAGGAGTTGGAACAATGAGCAGAAGGCACATGGGTTCTGGTATCGATGAGTTCCTCAAAACCGAGGGCATCTTCGAGGAAGCACAGGCGCAAGCCGTGAAAGAGGTTGTGGCGTGGCAGCTCGCCGAGGCCATGAAGAAGAAAAAAATCTCGAAAAATCGCATGGCAGCGCTGCTCAAGACGAGCCGGACCCAGGTTGACCGGCTGCTCAGCGCGAAACACGATATCACGCTATCGAGCCTGCAACGGGCCGCGGCGATCGTGGGTCGCCGCGTCACAATCGAACTGGTATAACGATGTCGCTCCAGCGCACCGCCGCCGTCGTTCTGCGCCAGTATTATCTGCTCCGCGGCAGCCCCGCGCGCATCCCGCCGCTGTTCGCCTGGGTCGCCATCGATATCACCCTGTGGGGCTTCATCACGCGCTATCTGAACAGCGTCAGCTCGGCCGGTTTCAACTTCGTTCCCGCGCTGCTCGGCGCGGTTCTGCTGTGGGATTTTTTCATTCGCGTCATGCAAGGCGTCACCACGGCGTTTCTCGAAGATGTCTGGTCGCGAAATTTCCTGAATTTTTTCGCAACCCCGCTGTCCATCGGCGAATACATCGCCGGCTTGATTTTGTCGAGCATCTCCACCAGCGCCGTCGGCGTCACCGTGATGTTCGTGCTCGCAAGCGTGGTCTTCGGCCTGTCCTTTCTGATCTACGGAGCCCTGCTCGGCCCATTCCTGCTGCTCTTGTTCGTCTTCGGAATCGCGCTGGGCGTGCTCGCCTGCGCGATCGTGCTGCGGCTGGGGCCGGCGTCCGAATGGTTCATCTGGCCCATCCCCGCGCTGCTCTCGCCGTTCGCGGGCGTGTTCTATCCGATCTCGGTCTTGCCGCGCTGGATGCAGTGGATCTCGCACGCGATCGCACCCGCCTACGTGTTTGAAGGCATGCGCGCCATCGTCGCCCATCGCGCCGCGCCCCTCGCCGATCTCGCCTGGAGCGCGGCGCTCGACCTCGCCTGGCTCGCGCTCGCGTGCTGGTTCTTTCTGCGCGTGTACCGCCAGGCCGTCCGAACCGGCCTGATCGCCCGCTACAGCGCGGAAACCCTGAGCTGAAATCCCGATGCTTCCATAACTGTCGCTCGTCCGGGTTGAGACGCGACAGTCCTGGAGCGCGTTGAACCGTCAACGCACACGCGTGATGTATCGGAAGAAGGGGACTGTCCCCTGGCGCCGATCGACTCGCAACCGTCAACGCCGTCGGCGGACTGTCCCCTTCTTCCGCGCCTCCACAATGCGGATACGGATTGCTGCCGAACGGAGCGGAGCCCCCGGAGAGCCCCGGCCACGTGATGTATCATTGCTCCATGCGTGGATTTCGATTTTGCATCTTCCTCACCCTGCTGCTTCCCCTCGGCGCAGCGATCCAGGAACCGGTCCAGACCGATAAAGGACCCGTGACCGGCGTCGACGG
>JASHWA010000601.1 GCA_030044325.1 Bryobacteraceae bacterium | reverse complement strand
GCTGCCGGTAAAACCTTGAAGAGAAGCTTTCGCTCACCTCTGCTTGCCGCGCATCGCCTCGAACGACGCGATGATGTCCAGCAGCTCCGAGGTGATGGTCTCCTGGCGCAGCCGGCGGGAACTCGTATTGAGCCCCAGCAGCCGTTCCTCGATATTTTTTTCGGCGATCTGCATGGATGCGAGCCGGCTCGCGTTTTCGCTGGCGAGCGATTCGGCGAAGGCGCGGTAGAGCGATACGAACAGATACTCGCGGATCAGCAGTTGAAACAGCCGCCCCTCGTCGATGGTGAACATCGGGATCACCTTCGACGGCCACGGTTTCACGCGCAGCGCGTGGATCCACTGCGCGTCCACCGGCAATAGCTGCACTCCGCGCGTGCGATACCACGCTCCGGAAACCGGACGCGCCGAAAACAGGACCACCATTTCAATGCCGCGCGAAAAATGCCATTCTTCGATTTTGTGCAGCGCCAGTTCGACCGCCGCGCCGATTCCGTTGATCGAAGCGGGCACGTCGAACGTCGCTTCCACCGTGCGCCCTTCGGCTTCGAGCTTGGAACCGGCGCGCGCGCCGACCGCGGCCATGGTCTGCTCGTCCCTCCGCGCCGACAATTTCTTCATTGCGCGCAGCGCGTAATCGACCACCTGGTCGTTCAACTGGCCGCACATCCCCTGGTCCGATCCGAACACCACCGCGCCCAGCTTCCGCCCCGCCGCGTAGCGCGGAGGCATCGCGTGCGGCGGCATGCGGCTCAGCGCCACCTGCAATCCCATCTCGACGGTGCGGTTATATTCGGCGACGGCGTGCGCCGCGCGCTCGTACTGCCGGATGTTCACTCCGGCCAGCGCCTTCATGGTCTTCACCACGGATTGCAGCTCTTCGGCGACCGAAATCGCGCGTCTTAATTGCTCGGTTGCCTCCATTCGACACACCTTTCGCCGAGCTTCTGGAGCGCGGCCCGATCCGCATCGGCCAGCTTCGCGCCGCTTTCGATCGCGCGCGCAACCTCCGGCAGCTCGCTCGCGAGCAGCTCCCGAATCCGCGCCGACGCTTCCGCGATTTTTTCCGGCGCGAGATTATCGAACAGCCCCGCGGTCGCCGCCACCAGGATGGCCACCTGTTCCGCCGCCGAAATCGGATCGAACTGCGGCTGCTTGAGCGCCTCCCGAATGGCGCGTCCGCGCGCGAGCGTTTGCCGCGTGCGCTCGTCCAGCCGCGAGCCGAAGCGCGAGAAAATCTCCAGCTCCTCGAACTGCGAATAAAACAGCCGTAAATCGCCCGCCACCGCACGATACGCCGGAAGCTGCGCCTTGCCTCCCACGCGTGAAACCGATTTCCCCACGTCGATCGCGGGAAGAATTCCTTTTTGAAATAAATCCGGCGTGAGATAAATCTGGCCGTCGGTAATCGAAATCAAATTGGTGGGAATATACGCGGAAATGTTCTGCTCCTCGGTCTGCACGACAGGCAGCGCCGTGAGCGACCCTCCTCCGAATTCCGGCCGCAAATGCGTCGAGCGTTCGAGCAATCGCGAGTGAATATAAAAAATGTCGCCCGGAAAACTCTCGCGTCCCGGCGGACGGCGCAGCAGCAGCGACAACTCGCGATACGCGTCCGCGTGACAGGTCAGATCGTCGAAGATCACCAGCGTGTCGCGCCCCTCGCGCATGAAATATTCGCCCATGGTCGTCGCCGCGTAGGGCGCCGCGAACTGCAACCCCGCGGGCGCATCGCCCGAAGCCACCACCGCGATCGAATATTCCATCGCGCCGGCTTGATTCAGGTCCGCGATCACCTTCGCCACCGACGAATTCCGCTGCCCGATGGCGCAGTAGATGCAGACCACGTCCTTGCCCTTCTGATTCAGAATGCAATCGACCGCGATGGCCGTTTTTCCCGTCTGCCGGTCGCCGATGATCAACTGCCGCTGCCCGCGCCCCACCGGAATCAGCGCGTCCACAGCCTTGGTTCCCGTCGCGAGCGGAACGCTCACCGGCGCGCGATGCATGATCGGCGGAGACGGCTCCTCGATCGGCGCGCGCAGCGCCGAGCGCACCACCCCCTGGTTATCGAGCGGCCGTCCCAGCGGATCGACGACGCGCCCCAGCAGCGCCGGTCCGACCACCGTATCCAGCACGCGATGCGTCCGCCGCACCGCCGATCCCGATTCCAGGCGCTCCGTGCTGTCGAACAGAATGATGCCCGCTTCCTCCGGATCGAGATTGAACGCCATCCCCAGCAGATCGCCCTCGAAGCGCACCAGCTCTTCCGACTGGAGATCCGGCAGCCCGTGCACGCGCGCGATTCCCGGCCCGATGTAGCTCACCACGCCGAATTCCTCGATCCCCGGCTCGAGCGCCGATTCGCGCGACACGCGCGAGACCAGGTCGAGCGTTTCATCCAGCACGGATTTGAGCGAATCGTTCATTTTTCGCGCGCTTCGAGCGCCTTGCGCACGTTGTCTTCGAGCGCATCGACGTAGCTCTCCGGATTCCACCCGATCCTGTGCCCGTCGGTGCGCAGCTCCACACCCCAGGCGAGCTCCGGCGCGGATTCAAAGCGCACGTGCGCTCCGTTGCGGCTGCAACGCGCCAGCGCCTTCTCCACTCTGGCGCGCGTTTCCGCGTCGAATTCGAACGCGCTGCGCAGCACCAGGTCCCGATCGAAGCTGCCTGCTTCCGTCTCTTCGAGTTTCTTCAAGAACGCGTTCACCGCCGAGCGGTCCAGCTCTTCGCAAGCGAGATCGCGCAGCGCGTTCCGCACCACGGCGATGATCTCCTTGGCCGCCCGCGCGCGAATTTCATCCAAAAACGCCGATTTTTCGTGCTCCAGGTCGTCGCGCCACTTGGCTTCGAGCGCCCGCACCGAATCGCGCGCCTTTTGAAGCATGTCGAGCCGCACGCGATCGGCCTCCTCGCGAGCTTCCCTGAGGATCCGGTCGCGTTCCCCGCCGATTTTTTCCGACTCTATTTTCACCTCGTCCGCGCGCTTTTCGGCATCGCGATTTTTCCGGTCCGCGTCTTCGATCCGCGCCGCGATTCCCTGCTCCCGCGCGTCCATTGCAGCCACCAGCCGTCCGAACAGAAAATGCCGCAGCAGCGCCACCAGCACCAGGAAGTTGACGATCTGCGCGATGACGGTGAACCAGTCGATCAGCATAATTATTTCGCCGCCACCACGTGGTTCCAGAACGGATTCGCGAAGATCAGAATGATGGCGATCACGAAACAATAGATCGCGATCGACTCGATCATCGCCAGGCCGATGAAGAGCGTCCGGCTGATGGTGCCCGCCTCATCCGGCTGCTGCGCGATGGAGCTGAGCGCCTGCGCGATGGCCCGGCCTTCGCTCATCGCGGGCCCGATCGATCCGATCGCCATGCATAGCGCCGAAGCCGCGATGGAAACGATCGCGACCACACTTACGGTGTCCATAAATCTCCTATCCGCCCTCCCCGCCATGCCGCGAATCCACCGCGGCCGCGATGTACACCATGGCCAGGATGGCGAAAATATACGCCTGAATCATTCCCGTCAACAGCCCCAGCGCCTGCATCAGCATCGGAAAAAAGAACGGCGCGATGGCCAGCAGAATGCCCACGATCATGGACGCGCTCATCATGTTTCCGAACAGCCGGACCGCCAGCGCGATGTTGCGGGAGGTCTCGCTCATCAAATGGAACGGCAGCATGATCACGGTGGGCCGCAGGTAGTGGCGGAAGTACGGCCAGAATCCCTGGCTCTCGATTCCGAAAATCGGAACCGCGACGCCCACCGAGATCGCCAGCGCCGCCGTGGTCGAAAGCGATCCGGTGGGCGCGTGCCATCCCGGAACCATGTCCAGCAGGTTCGAAACGCCGATAAACAGAAACAGCGTGCCCACAAACGGCAGGTACCGGTCGCCGCCCTCCGGACAAATTTCGCGAATCTGCCCGCGCATCACTTGAACGATCACTTCGAGCGCGTTCTGCCATCGCGACCGCGGGCCGTCGGAATGATCGAGCCTCCGCGTCACCAGCCACGAGATTGTCACCAGCAGCGCCATCACGATCCAGGTGTAGAGGAGCGTCGCGTTCAGGTGCACGAAGCGCCATTGCCACAACACCACATGGTCCGGAGTTATGTGCATCGCTCACGCCTCAAGACGATCCCGACGATCGCGCGGCCCGCGGCAAATCCGGCGAGCGCCGCCGCGGCGTTGGTCCATCTTCCGTTTGCCA
The DNA here is from genome assembly GCA_030044325.1 of Bryobacteraceae bacterium. Taxonomy (GTDB): domain Bacteria; phylum Acidobacteriota; class Terriglobia; order Bryobacterales; family Bryobacteraceae; genus Palsa-187. The sequence goes on along the minus strand of JASHWA010000601.1, from coordinate 1,531 downwards.
CCAGCAGAAAACCTCCCACCACGGCCAGCGTTCGCCCCCAGAAGCTCGCAACGCTCAGCAACACCGGATGCGCGGAGGTCAGGAGCGCGCGGACGGTCAGCCACAGGCCGCCGTAGAAGCACACGCCCATGGCCGCGCCCGCCGCCAATCGCAGTGCGATGTTCATCGATCCTCCCGGATGCGAAACCACGCGCTCACGCAGCCGACCACCAGCCCCGCCAGCATCATGGTGAGCGCCCACGAAATCCGCGCGGGCCAGCGCTGATCCATCCAGATTCCGACGGCGACCCCGCACAGCGACGGCAGCACCACGCTCCATCCGATCACGCCCAGAATCGCGATCGCGCGCCAATTGTTGGTGCGCTCCTTGCGCGCGCGCAGCATGCGGTCCTGCTTCGCCGCGACGTCGCGGAGCATTTCTTCGCCCGGTTTGTGTTCGAGCTCAGACACCGCGTTCCGCCTCCAGAAGATGCCGCACCAGGTCGGCTTCGAGCTTGGCTTCGTACGCCCGCGCGGCTTTTTCGCGCTCTTCCCGCGCTCGAAATTCCTCCTCCACCTGCGCTTTCAAATGCTCCAGGCTCGCGCCGCGAACCGCGTTGCGCGTTGAAACCGAAACCTGGGCGCCGCATTTCACCAGAATCCCGTGATCCACCGCCAGGTACTCCTCCGGCTTGCCGCAGGGCTGAAACGTCATCACTCCCGGAACCAGCGCGGTGACGAAATCGATATGCCGCGGCAGCATCCCGAACCATCCGTTCACCGCTTCCGCCTTGATCCGGTCCACTTCTTCCTCGAGCAGAATCTGCGAGGGCAGCCACACCGTGAGTTTCATTTCGCGCGCGCCTCCTCGATCCCGCCGATCATGTACAGAGCCTGCTCCGGGAGCTTGGCGAACTCGTCGTTCAAAATCCGCTCGCAGCCTTCGAGCGCGTCTTCGAGCTTCACCAGTTTTCCGGGCTGGGACGTGAACTGCTCGGTCACGAAAAACGGCTGCGTGAGAAACCGCTCCAGCCGCCGCGCGCGATACACCGTCGCCCGATCGTCCTGCGAAAGCTCCTCCAGGCCCAGCATCGCGATGATGTCTTTCAACTCCTCGTATCCGGCGAGCGTTTTTCGAATCTGCTGCGCGATCTTGTAATGCCGCGCTCCCACCACCTGCGGCGAAAGGAGCTTCGACCCGGATCGGAGCAGGTCGATCGCGGGATACAGTCCTTCGCTCGCCCGTTTTCGGGAAAGCACGATCGACGCAGAAAGATGCCCGAAGGTGTGGACCGCGCTGGGGTCGCTGAAATCGTCCGCCGGAACGTACACGGCCTGCACCGACGTGATCGCGCCGTTGGCCGTGCTGCAGATGCGCTCTTCGAGGTCGGCCAGTTCGGTCGCGAGCGTCGGCTGATACCCCAGCCGCGACGGAAGCTGCCCCATCAGCCCGGAAACCTCGGAACCGGCCTGGATGAATCGAAAAATGTTGTCGATCAGCAGCAGCACGTCCTGGCGCGCGTCGTCGCGGAAAAATTCCGCCATGGTCAGC
>JASHWA010000600.1 GCA_030044325.1 Bryobacteraceae bacterium | reverse complement strand
GACCCACCATCGCCGGCAGCCCCTCCTGGCACAACTATCTCGACCTGCTTGAAAAAGAACTGCGCGCCTCGGGCGTCGTCGATATTTTTCACAATCCCATTCCCTACACGCGCTGGCACACCACCGAATTTCCCGACGATTCCAATTGGTCCCTGCACCTCGAAGGTCGCAAGATCCGCGTCGCCAGTTACGGCGCGAATTCCGGACACACGCCGCCCGATGGCGTCACCGGCGAGTTGGTGGTTTACAAGCCCGGCATGCCCGCCGAAGCCCTAAGAGGAAAAATCGCCGTCGTGGTCAAGTCGCGCGCCGAAGCGAACCCGCGCCCCACCGACGATTACGAATATCTCGCCGACCCCGGCACTTTCAAGAACCCCCTGATCCCCCGATCCGAAGAAGCCGCGGTCAGCCCCTTCCCCATCATGGGACTGGGCGCCGCGCAGAAGGCGCTGATCGATGCCGGAGCGGCCGGCGCGCTGATCGTGATGCCGCTGTCTTTCGACGCGATCTCCGGAATTTACACCTTCGGCGTTCCCGCCCTGCACCAGATGCCCTCGCTGTACCTCGATCAACAGACCGGAAACGAGATCGCCGCCGCTGCCGGAAAATCCGCGACCCTCCGCCTGATCGCCCAAACCGAACCGGCCGAGCCTTACCAGTTCTTCGGCTACCTTCCCGGCCGCGATTACAAAACTCCCGGCGACCGCCGGATTCTGCTCATCACCCACACCGACGGCCCCTCCATCTCGCAGGAAAACGGCGGCCTCGGCATCCTGAGCATGGTCAAGTATTTTTCGCATATCCCGCGGTCTGAGCGCCCGCGCACGCTCATGATCTTCTACGATTGCCGCCACTACATGCCCGGCGCCGAACGGGCTTTCGCCGCGCAGGATTACGCCGCGTCCCATCCCGAAATTTACCAGCAGGTGATCGCCGCCATGGGCATCGAACATCTCGGCCAGATCCAGGTTTCCGAAGACGGCGGCCGTTACCATCGCACTAAACAGGTGGAAATGTCGTCCGTCTGGATCACTGACAATCAGAATCTGGTGGACCTCGCCATCAAGGCGGTGAAGGACAATCGTCTGAAGCGCGTGCAGGTGCAGTGCCCGGGACGCAAAGGAATTCACGGCGGTGAACAGGGCCCCTGGTACGGCCTCGGCGGAATCGCACGGCGTATCGGCGTTCCCGGCGCGTCCACCATGGGGTCGATGTGCGGCTACTGGTCGTCCAAGGCGCGCCTCGACTACCTCGACGTCCCCCAGTTCCTCACCCAAATCGCCACCATGAGTCAGATGTGCGGCGACCTGATGACCGCGGAAATCGATTCCATCCAGCCCGCGCCCGCCAAAACCGCGTGACGTGAATCGGACCTGATCAAACGCTTTCCCAATCCTACGCGCCACGCCCGCTTGGCGCAGCAGCCGCACATCAGACCATTTCTTCTTGCGGCTGATTCAGATCGATCTCATCCAGGATCGGAATCGGGAGCCGGTGATGCAGGCCGTACAGAATCCAATCCTCCAGCGCCGATTCCAGCTCTTCCCGGCACGCCTCAAGCGTCGACTCGTTCGCCCACACGCCCTGAACCCCCGGATCTCGCCACAGTAGGTCCGATCCTCCTCGTAGCGCGCGCGCCGCATCGCCGTCTGGATGTACCTGGTCAACACCGCCTTCATCCTAAGGCCGCGCGCTCTTTACAGCCCCAGCCGCTTGCGGATCATCGCGTAGTACTCTTCCTGGCTGATTTTTGCGCGCGTTTCGATCACCATCTTCGCGTCCTCGCCGGCGATGTAGCGCAACTGGTCGGTTCCGTCGGTAGCCGCCTGATAAATCACCTCCGCCACCAGCTCCGGCGGCGACGCTCGCCTTCCCGCCGCCCAACTTTCGCGAAACCGCCGGACCAAATCGTCGTACGCGTCCAGGCCGTCTTTTTTGAGCACATCGAGCGATCTCCCCGCGAAATCCGTCTGAATCGCGCCCGGCTCGACGATCTTCACCCGGATTCCCAACGGCGCCAGCTCGAAATAGAGCGATTCGGAAAACCCTTCCACGGCCCATTTGGTCCCGTGATACAGGCTGTAAAACGGAAACGTCGCCCGCCCGCCCACCGAAGAGATATTGACGATCACCCCGCTTCCGCGCTCGCGGAAATGCGGCAGAATCTCGCGCGTCACGTACATCAGGCCCGTGACGTTGGTCGCGTACTGCCGCTCGATCTGCTGGTTTGACGCCGCTTCGAACGGCCCGAACGCGCCGTAGCCCGCATTGTTCACCAGCACGTCGATTTCGCCGAACGCATCGAGCGCCGCCCCCACCGCAACCGCGACGCTGTCCGCATCGGTTACATCCAGCTTGATTACCCGCACGCGCTCCGCAGCGAGATCCGCATGTTCGCCCGGATTCCGCATCGTCGCCGCCACGTTCCAGCCTTGATCGCGAAAATAATGCACCGTCGCAAGGCCGATTCCGCTCGAAGCTCCCGTAATGAATAAGGTGTGCGCCACGCGCCAAATATATCAGATAGCGCGCTCGATGCCGTTTGCGGCGCCGCAGTTATCGAGCGCGCCGGCCATCGGCCGAGCGTTATCGGAACGCCGCGCGAGCCGCCGGCAGTCGTGCCGCGGGTAATGATATCTTTCCGTGCCGATCAACGCGGGCTCAGCCCTCCCTGTCGCAAATATGCCGAAAGATAGCGCGCCAAATATCCAAAGCGGCATTGCATCGGGATTGACAAGCGGGCACACTTAAAGAGATATGTAGGATCGCGACCCATGGATCCGCTTGCCAGCACTACTGTTCAACCACCTCCCGCGCCGGCCAAGCCGGCAAAACCAGCTCTTCCGCCTGAGCCTCCCAAGCGCAGGCCGCGGCGATGGCCGTGGACCCTGGCCGTGCTCGTCCTTCTGGCGGCTGCCGCGTACCTGTACTGGGACAAAATCAAAACGCTGATTCCCTCCGCCCCCGCTCCTCCGGCGACCTCCGGCGGGCGAGGCCGTGGCGGCGGCGGCGTGATCCCCACCGTCGCGACCCAGGCGCGCAAGGGCGACATTCAGATTTTCTACTCGGGCCTCGGCGCGGTCACGCCCATCTACACCGTGAACGTCAAGAGCCGCGTCGACGGCGAGCTCATGCAGGTCGCCTACAAAGAAGGCGAACTGGTGCATAAAGGCGATACCCTGCTCCAGATCGATCCGCGCCCCTACCAGGTCGCGCTCGAGCAGGCCGAAGGCCAGCTCGCCCGGGACCAGGCGACCCTCAAAAACGCCAACGTCGACCTGGAGCGCTATCGCATCCTGCTCAAGCAGGAAGCCGTGCCCGAGCAGCAGTACGTCACTCAGCAGGCCCTGGTGACCCAGACCGAAGGAGTGATCCAATCCGACCAGGCCGCCGTCGATGCGGCAAAACTGAATCTGGTCTACGCCCACATCACCTCGCCCATCGATGGCGTGGTCGGATTGCGGCTGGTCGATCCCGGCAACATCGTCCACGCCACCGACACCAACGCGCTGCTGGTGATCACCGAGATCGATCCCATCAGCGTGATCTTCACCCTTCCCGAAGATCAGCTCGAACCGGTGGTTGAAAAGCTGCACGCCGGCCAGAAACTGCCCGTGCAGGCATGGGACCGCGCCTCCACCCACAAGATCGCCGACGGGGAGCTCGCCACCATCGACAATGAAATCGACCCCACCACCGGAACGCTGCGGCTGCGCGCCAATTTCGCCAATCCGCAGTTCAAGCTTTATCCCAACCAGTTCGTCAACGCGCGGCTGCTCATTGAAACGCATCACGGCGTGACGCTGGTGAACAATGCCGCGGTGCAGCGCAACTCCAACAGCACTTACGTCTGGCTGGTGAATCCCAACTCCACCGTCGCCATTCGGGAGGTCAAGGTCGGGACCGTCGAAGGCGATCAGGCCGAAGTGCTTTCCGGAATCGAGCCGGGCGATGAAGTCGTGATGGTCGGCGTCGACAAGCTCCAAAACGGCAGCCGCGTGAACGCGCAGGTCGCCGCCGACGGCTCGACGCATAGCCCGGGTTCTGCGCCGGACGCGTCGCCGCAGTCCAAAGGCGGCCGCAAGGGTTCGAAAGATTCCGGCAAGTAGGCGCGCATGAATCCGTCGCGAATCTTCATACTCCGCCCCGTGGCGACGTCGCTGCTCATGATCGGCATTCTGCTGGTGGGCGGAACCGCGTACCGGCAGCTCCCCGTTTCCGCGCTCCCCGAAGTCGATTATCCCACCATCCAGCTCACCACCTTCTACCCCGGCGCAAGCCCCGCCGTGATGGCCTCGAGCGTCACCGCGCCGCTCGAACGCCAGCTCGGACAGGTCCCCGGGTTGCAGCAGATGACCTCCACCAGCTCGGAAGGCGCGTCGGTCGTCACCCTCGAATTCACCCTCAGCCTCAACATCGATGTGGCCGAGCAGGAAGTCCAGCAGTCCATCAACGCGTCGGGAACTTATCTTCCCGCCGATCTTCCCGTGCCGCCGGTGTACGCCAAGGTGAATCCCGCCGACACCCCCATCCTGACCTTCGCGCTCTACTCCGACGCCTTGCCGCTTTCCAAAGTCGAGGATCTCGCCGACACGCGCCTCACCCCCAAAATCTCGCAGCTGCCCGGCGTCGGCCTGGTCTCCATCAGCGGCGGCCAGAAACCCGCCGTTCGCATCCAGGCCAATCCCACCGCGCTCGCCGCCTACGGGATCAATCTCGAAGACGTGCGCAGTGCCATCACCGCCGCCAACGTGAATCAGCCCAAGGGCAACTTCGACGGTGCTCTGCAGGCCTACCAGATCGATTCAAACGACCAGATGCTCACCAGCGCGGACTATCTTCCGCTGGTGATCGCCTATCGCAACGGCGCCCCCGTGCGCATGAGCGATGTCGCCAGCGTGGTCGACGGGGTCGAAGACGTTCGCCAGGCCGCCTGGATGGATTCGACGCGCGCCGTGATCGTCAATATCCAGCGCCAGCCCGGCGCCAACATCATCGAGGTGGTGAATCGCATCAAGGTGCTGCTGCCGACGCTTCTCTCCACCATGCCGGCGTCGGTGCACAACCGCATCCTCACGGACCGCACCACCACCATCCGCGCCTCCGTCGACGACGTTCAGTTTGAAATGGCGCTGACTGTCGGCCTGGTCGTGATGGTCATTTTTTTATTTCTGCGCAGCCTGCGCGCGACCGTCATTCCCAGCGTCGCCGTCCCCCTCTCGATCGTCGGAACCTTCGCCGTGATGTACCTGCTCGGCTACAGCCTCAACAATCTCACGCTGATGGCGCTCACCATCTCCACCGGCTTCGTCGTCGACGACGCCATCGTGATGATCGAAAACATCTCGCGCTACATCGAGGAGGGGCAGGCGCCGCTCCAGGCCGCGCTCACCGGCGCGGGACAGATCGGATTCACCATCGTCTCGCTCACCGTTTCGCTCATCGCGGTGCTGATTCCCCTGCTGTTCATGGGCGATATCGTGGGGCGCCTGTTTCGCGAATTCGCCGTCACCCTCGCCGTCACCATCCTGGTTTCCGCCATCGTTTCGCTCACCCTCACGCCCATGATGTCGGCGAAACTGCTCAAGCACACCCCCGAAGCCCAGCAGGGCCGCTTCTATCGCGCCTCCGAACACGCTTTCGACCGCATCATCGCCCTCTACGGACGGACCCTCCAATGGGTCCTGCGCCATCAAACCTCCACGCTGCTGGTCGCCGTGGCGATGCTGTTCTTGACCGTCTGGATGTTCTGGATCATCCCCAAAGGATTTTTCCCCATCCAGGACACCGGCGAAATTCTGGGCATCTCCGAAGCCGAGCAGACCATCTCCTTCGAGGCCATGGCCGGCCGCCAGGAGCAGCTCGCCAAAGTCATCCTCCAGGACCCCGCCGTAGACAGCCTTTCCTCCTTCATCGGCATCGACGGGACCAATCTCACCATCAACACCGGCCGCATCCAGATCAATTTGAAGCCGCTCGAACAGCGCATCATCAGCGCCAGCGACGTGATCCGGCGCCTGGAGCCGGAGCTGGAAAAAATCAGCGGCATCACCCTCTACATGCAGCCCGTGCAGGATCTGACCGTCGAGGATCGCGTCAGCCGGACCGAGTTCCAATACACCCTCGAAGATCCCAACGCCGACGAGCTGAACTCGTTCGTGCCCAAAATGGTCGCAAAACTCCAGCAGCTCCCCGAGCTGCGCGACGTCGCCACCGACCAGGAAACGCAAGGTCTGCGTGTCAAGCTGGTCTACGACCGTGACACCGCCTCGCGCTTCGGAATCACGCCCTCGGCCATCGATAACGCGCTCAACGACGCCTACGGCCAGCGCCTCGTGTCGGTGATGTTCACCCAGCTCAATCAGTATCACGTGGTGCTCGAAGTCGCGCCCCAGTACAACAAGAATCCTTCCAATCTGCGCGATCTTTTCGTTCGATCCGCCGCGCCGGGTGCGGGCGGAGGCGGCGTGGTCACCGGCGGATCCACCGCCGTCGCCGGACTGGGACCCTCCAGCGCCTCCGTGGCCGCGGCCAGCGCCGGCACCACCATCAGCCAGACCGGGCTGCCGTCCTCCTCGGCCAGCCCTTCCAGCGTCGTTTTCGGCGGAACGCCCGCCGCTTCCGCCCAGGTTTTCGCCAACGGAAATCAGATCCCCCTCAACACCTTCAGCCACGTCGAAACCAGCTCCGCTCCGCTCACCGTCAATCACCAGGGTCAGTTCCCCGTGGTCACGATTTCCTTCAACCTCGCGCCCAACGCATCGCTCGGCGACGCCGTCACCGATGTGAATCGCGTCAAGGAAGATCTGGGAATGCCCCCCAGCATCCAGGCCGCCTGGCAGGGCACCGCCGCCGCGTTCCAGAATTCCCTCTCGAACGAGCCCATCCTGATTCTCGCCGCGCTCGTCACCGTCTACATCGTGCTCGGCGTGTTGTACGAAAGCTACATCCATCCGCTGACGATTCTCTCCACGCTCCCTTCGGCAGGCGTGGGAGCGTTGCTCGCGCTCATGCTGTTCGGCCAGGATTTCAGCATCGTCGCGCTCATCGGCATCGTCCTGCTGATCGGCATCGTCAAGAAAAACGGAATTATGATGATCGATTTCGCCCTCGATGCCGAACGGCACCAGGGCATGGAGCCGCGTGAAGCCATCTACCAGGCCTGCCTGCTGCGTTTCCGCCCCATCATGATGACCACCATGGCCGCCCTGCTCGGCGGCCTTCCCCTCGCCCTCGGCACAGGCGTCGGATCCGAGCTGCGCCGCCCGCTCGGAATCACCATGGTCGGCGGCCTGATCTTCAGCCAGTTGCTGACCCTGTACACCACGCCCGTGATTTATCTCTGGTTCGAGCGCATCGCCCGCCGCTTCGCCGCCCAGGAAAACCCGGACGAAGGAATCGCCCCGGAGATGGTGCATGGAGATTGAAGGAGTGGGCGGTTCGTGGTCAGTGGTTTGTCGGCGAAGCCGCGCACAATCGACGACTCACTACAAACCACGAACCACCAACCGCTTTTTTGATGGACGCTGAAACCACCAATTCGAGCCTCGCCAACCTCTCGGCGCCGTTCATCGAGCGCCCCGTCGCAACCACTCTGCTCACCGTCGCCATCGCGCTCGCCGGCGCCGTCGCCTACAATCTGCTGCCCGTCTCCCCGCTCCCGCAGGTCGATTTTCCCACCATTTCCGTCAACGCCAGCCTCCCCGGCGCCAGCCCCGAAACCATGGCGTCCTCCGTCGCCACGCCGCTCGAACGCCAGTTCAGCCGTATCGCCGCCGTCACCGAAATGACCTCCACCAGCACCCTGGGCGGCTCCAGCATCACCCTCCAGTTCGATCTGAACCGCAACATCGACGCCGCCGCGCGCGATGTGGAAGCCGCCATCAACGCCGCCCGCGGCTACCTTCCGCCCAATCTTCCCAGCAATCCCAACTATCGCAAGGTCAACCCCGCCGACGCCCCCATTTTCCAGATCGCCCTCACCTCCACCATCCTCACCAAGGGCGAAATGTACGACGCCGCCTCCACCATCATGGCGCAGAAGCTTTCGCAGATCCGCGGCGTGGGCCAGGTGTTCACCTACGGAAGCGCGCTGCCCGGCGTGCGCGTCGAGCTCAATCCCGCCGCCGTCAACAAATACAACATCAGCCTCGAAACCGTCCGCGGCGTGCTCGCCAATTCCAACGCGAACGTGCCCAAAGGCCTGTTCTCCGACGGCCTGCGCACCTACGAGGTCGACGCCAACGACCAGATCTTCAAGGCCAAAGACTACAAGCCGCTGATCGTCGCCTACAACAACGGCGCGCCCGTGCGCCTCGCCGATCTGGGCGACGTGGTCGATTCGGTCGAGGATCTTCGCAACGCTGGATTTTCCAATTCCAAGCCCTCCGTTCTGGTCACCATCAATCGCCAGCCCGGCGCCAACGTCATCGGCACCGTCGATCGCATCCGCGACGCCATGCCTTACGTCAAGGCCGCCATCCCGCAGTCGATCGATCTCACCGTCACCCAGGATCAGACCGTCACCATCCGCTCCTCGGTTCACGACATCGAGACCACCATGCTGATCTCGATTTCCCTGGTGATTCTGGTGGTCTTCGTGTTCCTGCGCAACGTCCGCACCACCCTGATTCCCAGCGTCGCCGTCCCCGTCTCGCTCATCGGAACCTTCGGCGTGATGTACCTGGTCGGCTTCACGCTCGATAATCTTTCGCTCATGGCGCTCACCATCGCCACCGGATTCGTCGTCGACGACGCGATCGTCGTGATCGAAAACATCATCCGCTACATCGAGCAGGGTATGAAGCCCATGGCCGCCGCCCTGCGCGGCTCGCGCGAGATCGGTTTCACCGTGCTCACCATCAGCACCTCGCTCGTCGCCGTATTCATCCCGTTATTGATGATGGGCGGAATCGTGGGACGCCTGTTCCGCGAATTTTCCGTGGTTCTTTCCGTCGCCATCGCTGTTTCCCTCGCCATCTCCCTCACCACCACGCCCATGATGTGCGCGCACCTGCTGCGCCAGCAGCGCTCCCACGGCCGCCTCTACCGCGCAAACGAATCCGTCTTCAACTGGATCCTGAGGATTTATTCCACCACGCTCGACCGCGTGCTGCGCCATTCCTACATCACCCTGGTCGTGCTCGCCGCCACCATCGCCCTCAACGTCTACCTGTACATCCGCGTGCCCAAGGGATTTTTCCCCCAGCAGGACACCGGCCGCATGACCGGAACCATCCTCGGCGATCAGGACACCTCGTTTCAGGCCATGCAGGGCGTCATGCTCCAGATGGTGAAGATCATCGAGACCGATCCCGCCATCGACACCGTTACCGCCTCCACCGGCGGAAGCGGCGGCGGAGGCAGCACCATCAACCAGGCGCGCCTGAACATCCAGTTGAAGCCCTTGTCCGTGCGCAAAGTCTCCATCTACCAGGTGATCGACCGCCTGCGTCCGCGCCTGGCGCGCGTGCGCGGCGCGTCGCTGTACATGGCCGCCTATCAGGATGTGCGCGTCGGCGGCCGTTCGAGCGCCGCGCAGTATCAATACACCATGCAGGGCGATAATCTCCAGGACCTGGTCACCTATGGCCGCCCCATGCTCGAAGCGCTTAGAAAAGTGCGCCTCATCACCGACGTCAACACCGACCAGGAGATCAACGGCCTCGAAGCCAAGGTGGTCTACGACCGCGACACCGCGGCCCGCTTCAACATCTCGCCCCAGTTGATCGACAACGTGATCTACGATGCCTTCGGCCAGCGCCAGGTCTCCACCATGTACACCTCCCTCAATCAATATCACGTGGTGATGGAAGCCGCGCCGCAGTTCTGGCAGAATCCCCAGACTCTGCACATGATCTACGTGAAATCGCCCAACGGAACCGAAGTGCCGCTCGACGCCATCGCCAAATTCGCTCCCTCCACCGCTCCGCTGCTGGTCCCCCATCAGGGACTTTTCCCCTCCGTAACACTTTCCTTCAATCTTGTTTCGGGCGTCGCCCTGGGAGACGCCGTCGAAGCCATCGAAAACACCGCGCGCACCGTCGGCCTTCCCCCCACCATCCACACCATGTTCGCCGGAACCGCGCAGGCCTACGTGCAATCGCTCGGAAACGAGCCGCTGCTCATCGCCGCCGCGCTCGCCACCGTCTACATCGTGCTGGGCGTCCTGTATGAAAGCTACATCCACCCCATCACCATTCTTTCCACCCTTCCCTCGGCCGGCGTCGGCGCATTGCTCGCGCTCATCTTTTTCCACACCGAGCTCAGCCTGATCGCCATGATCGGAATCATTCTGCTGATCGGCATCGTCAAAAAGAACGCCATCATGATGATCGATTTCGCGCTCGCGGCCGAGCGCTCCGACGGCCTCCCCCCGCGCGACGCCATCTATCAGGCCTGCCTGCTGCGTTTCCGCCCCATTCTGATGACCACCATGTCCGCCCTGCTCGGCGCTCTCCCCCTCGCCATCGGCCTCGGCACCGGCAGCGAGCTGCGCCGCCCGCTCGGAATCACCATCATCGGCGGCCTCATCGTCAGCCAGATCCTCACCCTCTACACCACCCCCGTCGTCTACCTCGAAATCGACCGCCTCCGCCTCCGCTTCACCCGCAAGCACAATCGCGCCGGGTGAGGATGGCGGCCTTCAGGCCGCGCCTGGCTTTAGCCACGCCCGGCGCGCCACCGCCCACTCCCCCCATTGTGCGAAGCTCATGAATTGGCGCTCGCCCGCAGATTAGGACTCTTCGACGCGACCATGCTCGTCATGGGCGGCATCGTCGGTTCCGGAATCTTCATCAACCCCTATGTCGTCGCCGAACAGGTCCACTCCCCCGCCCTGATTCTGGGCGCGTGGGCCATCGGCGGAGTCGTCGCGCTCCTCGGCGCGCTGGTCTACGCCGAGCTCGCCGCCCGCCGTCCCGAAGTCGGCGGCCAATACGCCTATCTGCGCGACGCCTTCCATCCCGCGGTCGCCTTCGTCTACGGTTGGACCCTTCTGCTCGTCACCCAAACCGGAGGCATGGCCGCCGTCGCCGTCACCTTCGCGCGCTATTTTCTCGAAATCACCCGAGTCCCCGTCTCCGACGCCATCGTCGCCGCCTGCGCCCTCGCCGCGCTCACCGCCGTCAACTGTTGCGGCGTCCGCGCCGGCTCGAACGTCCAAAGCGTCCTGATGGTGCTGAAAATCGTCGCCATCGCCGCATTGGTCGCCGCCGGTATTTTTCTCGCGCGATCGGCCTCCGCGCCCGCCCTCGCCGCGCACGACTCCGTCTCCTCCTTCGGCGCCGCCATGACTCCCGTTGTGTTCGCCTACGGCGGATGGCAGACCAGCAGCTTCGTCGCCGGGGAAATGAAAAACTCCGCCCGCGACCTTCCCCGCGCCCTCATCATCGGAGTCTGCGGCGTCATCGCGTTGTACGTTTCGGTGAGCTTCGTGTGCCTGCGCGTGCTCGGCCCCGCTGGCCTCGCCGCCACCCACACCCCCGCGTCCGCCGTGATGCGCGCCGCGCTCGGCGAAAACGGAGCCCGCTTCATCGCCCTCGGAATCGCCATTTCCACCCTCGGATTCCTCAGCCAGGG
>JASHWA010000599.1 GCA_030044325.1 Bryobacteraceae bacterium | reverse complement strand
ATCGAGCTGAGCGTTCCCGCCAGCAGCCCGAAAAATCCCCCCGCTCCCGTGACGCGCTTCCACAGCATTCCCAGAATCACCGTCCCGAACAGCGGCGCGATAAAAAAACTGAACAGCGCCTGCACGTAATCCATAATGCTCGCGAATCCCATCGCCAGGTACGCCGTCCCAATGCTCACCACCAGCCCGATCAGCGTGCACCAGCGTCCCATCGAAACGTAATGCGCATCCGCCGCCGTCCTGCGCAGAAACGGCCGGTAAATATCGTAGGTCCACACCGTCGCGAAAGCGCTCACGTTTCCCGCCATCCCCGCCATGAATCCCGCTACCAGCGCCGTCACCCCCAGCCCCAGCAATCCCGGCCCGAAATAGCGCGCCAGCATCAGCGGCAGCACTTCGTTATAACTATGCTGGCCCGCTTGAACCGCGCTTTCCGCCACCAGCCGTTCCGGCAGCACCGCCAGCCCCAGCAACCCCGGAAGAATCACGATCGCCGGCACCGCCATCTTGAAAAATGACCCGATGATCGGTGCCATTTTCGCCGAGCGCAAGTCCTTCGCCGAAAGCACGCGCTGCACCACCAGAAAATCCGTCGTCCAATACCCCATCGAAAGCACTGCGCCCAACCCGAATACGATCCCCGTCCAGTGCATCCCCATCGGGTTGTCTTCAAACCGCCCCAGTGTCGACCACAGGTGCGTAAAATCCTGCCCCGGAAAATTTCTTTGAATCCGCGCCACCATCCCGCTCCATCCGCCCGTCTCGATCAACCCCAGAATCGGAATCAGCAGCGCGCCCAGCCAGATCAGGAAAAATTGCAGAACTTCGTTGAAAATCGCCGAATATAATCCGCCCGCCGCAACATAAATTCCCACCGTCAGCGAGGAAACCCAGATGCTGAAATGAATGTTCCACCCCAGCACCACTTTCATCACCACCGCCATCGCGTACATGTTTACGCCCGACATCAGAATCGTCATCACCGCGAACGTGATCGCGCTCAGCCCGCTCGCCGCTCGCCCGAATCGCAGTTGCAGATATCCCGGAACCGAGTGCGTTTTCGAGATGTAGTAAAACGGCATCATCACGATGCCCAGAAACACCATCGCCGGAATCGCGCCGATCCAATACCAGTGCGCCGCCAGGATTCCGTACTGATACGCCGAGCCCGCCCACCCCAGCAGCTCGAGCGAGCCCAGGTTCGCCGAAACGAAACTCAATCCCGCTACCCACGCCGTCATCTCCCGCCCCGCCAGGAAAAAATCCTCGCCGCTCTGCGCGAAGCGCTTCAAGTAAACCCCGATGGCCAGCACCGCGACGAAATAAATCGCGATGATCGCCACATCGACGCCCGAAAGTGAAATCATGCGTGAATGAAAACCCGCCCGCGATGCTGCCCGATCAGAATCTGGAACAACCGGTGCGCAATCAGCTCGTGCAGCGTCAGCAGCTCGCGATGCGCTCGCGTCAGCTCCTCCGCATCCGCACCCTCCTGAACCGCCGCGCCTGCCTTCAGCGCCTCCGTCGCTTCCTGAATAATCGGATCGCAGCTCACCTCGCCCGCCATCTCCCACAGCGTGATAAACCGGTCCACCGCGCTCGGAAAACTCACCTCGAAAACTCCCCATTGACTGGTCGTGCGCGGCGGCTTGTAATCGAGATTGAACGGCCCCGTGTAATTGTGGCTGCGCAGCAGCACCAGAACATTCAGCCAATCCAGCGGATTCACCAGCCCGATTCCGATATCCACGTCGTGCTTGAGCCGGTAGCCGTCATTGATATCGAAGTGAAACAATTTCTTCGCGATCAGCGCCCGCGCCAGCGCCGCCCTCGGCGCCGCGCCCCACATCAGCTCGTGAAGATACTCCGGATTCAGCCCCACCATCTCCGGATGCTTCAGCAATCCCGAGGCGATGAACGCCAGCATCGCATCGCTGGTTGGCAACAAAATCTCCGCCTGCGGCTCAAACGGCTTCGCTTCCAGGCAATGCTTTAGCGTCGGCCGATTCTTGCTCCGCGCAACTTCGATATCGCGCTCGCACGCCGCATTCAACGCATCCGCGTACCACCCCAGCGCCTCCGTCTCCTCCACCACCCCTTGAACGTAATACCCCAGCGACCCCGGCCAATACACCGCGAAGCTCGCCCCCAGCGTGTGCCCGATCTCCACCGTGTTCGACACGCGAAACTTCGCATACTCCCGAATCGCCGGCGATTCCGCCGCCGGCCCCGCCGCCCACACCGCGTGAAAAAACGTCTCGGTAGTCACCATCGAGCACTTCAACCCATGTTCACCAAGAGCCTTCCCGATTCGATCCA
Source organism: Bryobacteraceae bacterium (assembly GCA_030044325.1). Taxonomy (GTDB): domain Bacteria; phylum Acidobacteriota; class Terriglobia; order Bryobacterales; family Bryobacteraceae; genus Palsa-187. The sequence goes on along the minus strand of JASHWA010000599.1, from coordinate 836 downwards.
CGATCTCCCACTGCCTCGCCGTACCGAGCGCCTCCGTCGGGATCACGTCCGTATCATGCGTCGTCCAATATCCAACCCCGATTTCCGCAAATTTTCGAATGATCTCCTCGAATCCGATCGGAGGCCGGGTAGGCGCGTGAAACAGCGCCTGCCCCTGATACGCCGCCGCCCATTGCGGCCCCGAAATGTAATATTTCCGCCGCGTCTCCGGCGTGTATGCGCCCCCGCACGCCTTCATCAGCCGCGATACAAGCGCCGTCTGCTGGTTTTCCTGAATCGGATCCATTTGTCTTATCGTAATCGGACGGACGGCGGCCTTCAGGCCGCGCGGCGCTTCAGCGCCGCACTGAAAAAATGCCGCACAAAAAAGGGGACTGACCACTCTGTCCCCAACGCTCACACCTGCAAACGCGATGAACTCGCAACCGTCAATACCATCAGCGGACAAACTCGCAACAGTCCACACCATCAGCGGACTGTCCCCTTCTTCCGCCCGTCCTCAACACCGGCGGCGTGCTCAGCCTTTCTGCCGGCGGCAGCGCCCCAGGCGCCGCGACCCTCAGGCCGTCCGTTCCCCGCACCGGCGACGCCAATCTCGAAACGCTGCCCGGAATCCTGCCAGCCTTCGACGCGTCCAACCTCGAAAAAGAGCTCTGGAACAGCGAGCAGGTGAGCGCCCGCGACAGGATAGGCATGTTCGCGAAATTCTGCCCGCCCGTCATCGCCAACGGCGAGCTTTACATGGCCATCTTCGCCCCCGTAGGCGATAAACCCGCTCTCAATAAATGAGCCGTTTACGGATTGCTGGCGCCAGTGTGTCTCGACTGACTCGGTTC
>JASHWA010000598.1 GCA_030044325.1 Bryobacteraceae bacterium | reverse complement strand
GTCCTTTAGTCGGCTGCGCCGGCCGGCTTCTTCTGCTGATTCTGATTCTGATTCTCGGACGGCTGCTGTTCGGTGATCAGTCCGATCTGGTCCACGCCCGCGGCGCGCAGGTTGTCCACCACGTCCTCGACCGCCTCGTACTTGGAGCGCGCGTCGGCGCGGATGTACACCGTCTTATCCAGCTTGTTGGTCTGGAGGTCGCGCACTTTTTCGGCAATGTCCTCGATGCGGATCTGGTTGTTGCCGGGGCTCAGCCAGAACTGCCCGTTGCGCGTGATGGCGATCAGGATGGCGTCCTCTTTGTCGGCCGCCTGCATGGCGATGGCGTTCTTGGTCTTCACCTTGTCCACCGCGACGCCCTTGTTCAACATGGGCGTGATGACCATGAAGATGATCAGCAGCACCAGCATCACGTCGACCATGGGAGTGACGTTGATGTCGTTGACTACGTGCGGGGCTTTCATTTTGTGCATAACGGACTCCTTTTTCGAGGCGGCGCCGGAGCGCTCGACGCGGCTCCGGCGCCACCCTATTTCAACTCGTAGGCGGAGCGGTTACTTCCCGACCTTCTGGCTGCGCTTCAGGAAATAGTCGATCAGTTCCGAGCTCGAGTTCCCCATCTCGACGTCGAACGCCTCCACGCGATTGGTGAAGTAGTTGAACATCATGACCGCGGGAATGGCGACGAACAGCCCGACGGCGGTGGTGACCAGAGCTTCGGAAATGCCGCCGGCGACCGCGCCCAGACCGGTCGACTTCTCGGTCGAAATGCCCTTGAACGCGTTGATAATTCCCAGCACCGTTCCGAACAGTCCCACGAAGGGAGCCGTCGAACCGATGGTGGCGAGCGAGGAAATGCCGCGCTTGAGCTCGGCATGCACGATCGCTTCGGCGCGTTCGAGAGCGCGGCGCGAGGCTTCGATCTCTTCCCCCGAAATCTCCGAGCTCAACTGGTGCGCGCGGAATTCCTGCAGTCCCGCCACCACCACCTTGGCCAGGTGCGATTTCGAGAACCGGTCGGCAATCTTGATCGCTTCATCCAGCTTGCCTTCGCGCAGCGCGCCGGCCACGGCCGGAGCGAACTGACGCGACTGCTTGCGTGCGCCGTTGTAGGCGATCAGGCGGTCGATCATGACGCCGATCGACCAGGCCGACATGATGAACAGGGTCACCACCACGAGCCGGGCGGGCCAGCCCATCTGCCCCCACATCGCGCGCGGGTCGAAACTGACGGGCGCCGCTTCGCTTTGAAGAAGCATCAACGCCCAAACTTGCAACTGTAAAACCATGTTTGTCTCCTGCGAGTTGAAATTAAAAGCGGAGTCTTGTGAACGCCCGCTTTGTCTTACTGACTCAAAGTGAAATTTACGTCAATTTGAGTAATCACTTCCACCGCGTCTCCATTGAGGAGCGTCGGCTTGTAAATCCATTGCTTCACCGCGGAAAGCGCGGCGGGAACCAGCAGCGGATGGCCGCTGATCACCTGCAAATTCTGAATGGTACCATCTTTACTGATGATCGCGGTCAGGTGCACCACGCCCTGAATGCGCGCCTGCTTGGCGAGCGGCGGATACTGCGGCTGCACGCGCTTGATCAGGTTGGCCTGCTGGACGTTGCCGCCCACGCGAATACGCTGCGGAGTGGCCGGCTTGGGAGCTTCCACCTTGGGAGGCGGAGGCGCCGCGGCCGGCACCGAGCCGATAATTCCGCCAATGACGCCGCCGCCGACGCCGCCCGGAACGCCGCCCGGCACGCCGCCCAATACGCCCGCCGACATCGAAGGCGGCAGCGCGTCTTCTTTAATAATCGCGACGTCTTTGGGGATGGTCTTGGGCGCGAGCAGCTTTCCGGCGTCGAACTGGCGCGGCGCCACGTGAATGATCTTGGGAGCCACCGGAGGCGGCGGAGGCGGCGGAGGCGGTGGAGGAGGCGCGGTCAGAAAACTGGTCAGCGTCGCCTTGGGTAGCACGTCGGTGTAGATCAGCGGAATCACAATCAAGACCAGGATCACCCCGATCTGTACCGCGAACGATACAAACACCGACATTCCCTTGCGGGTCCGATTCCCGTCGCCTACAAATGTCTGCTCAAACATACCCCTTTCCTCCCATAGCTAAAAGCTAGCGCGCACGATTTCGCGCGCCGGCCATCTCCTTTGCCGATGCCGCCGGCCCCTTGCCGGGCCCAGCCGGACCCTTCGATACCGGCGCGCTGGGCGCACCCGGCTTCTTCTTTCTCGATTCCACCAGGTTCTGCCAGAATATCAATAACGGGCTCGCGATGAACACCGTCGAGTAAGTGCCCGCGATGATTCCGCATACCAGCGCGAACGAAAATCCGTTCAAAACTTCCCCCCCGAACAGCAGCAGCGACAGCGCGGTCAGAAACGTCAGGCCGCTGGTCAGCACCGTCCGGCTCAGCGTCTGGTTCACGCTGATGTTGATCAGGCTTTCGAGCGATTCCCGCCGCATCAGCTTCAAATTCTCCCGGATGCGGTCGAACACCACGATGGTGTCGTTCATCGAATAGCCCACCAGGGTCAGCAGCGCCGCCACTACCGTCAGCGAAATTTCCTTGTTCATCAGCGAAAACAGGCCGATGGTGATGATGGTGTCGTGGAACACCGCGATCACCGCGGCCACGCCGTAAATCCACTCGAACCGGAACGCGATGTACACCAGCATTCCGCCCAGCGCATACAGGGTCGCCAGGATCGCCTGCCGTTGAAGCTGCGCGCCCACTTTAGGTCCGACTACCTCGGCCGAAAGAATGGTGAACGGTCCCAGGGAACACTCCTTTTTTAACGCCGCCAGAACCTGCGGCGTTACACCTTTGACCGAGGAAAGTGCATCGAAATTATTGATAAGCCCGCCGTGCGACGCGCGGTACTGCTCAATGCCCGTCACGACGTCCTTCAAATCCTGCTCCGATATCGCCACGCCCGCCTGCAGCAGCGGATCGCGCAGCCGGTCGATAAGCTGCTCCGCCGAGGAATTGTTCAGATCGAGCTGCCCGTTGCTCGCTCCGAACGTCGAACGCAGCGTTTCCTCGATGATCTGGCGATTGGCGTTCAGCTCGTCTTCATTGGCGATTTCGGTCCCCACCAGAACTTCCGGCTTGCCGGAGATCTGCTGCACCGAAATTTCGCCGTGAATCTTGCCGGTGAGCGCGTCGCGGATTTTCTGCACCGGAGGTTCCTGGTTGAAGCGCAGAGACAGCAGCGCTCCGCCTTTGAAATCGATGCCGTACCTGGGGCCGCCCTTCATCGCCAAACTGATCAAACCGGCCGCCGTAAGCACCAGGGACGCGCCGATAAACGGCCACTTCCACCGGAGAAAATCGAAATTCGTGTTCTTAAATAATTCCATTGAGCCTATACGGCCGGCTTAGTGCTACAGACACCGCCCACCGCCCCAAAGTTCCCGAATCCGGACTTGGTGGCCTGTTTTCCTACCCGCGCAAGGTTACCCACGTTATCACAAATCCGGAATCCGTTCAAACCGCTTCAAATACTCAGCGTTACCGCGCGCTTCTGCATCCCTAATTCCCAATCGAAAATGGTCCGCGAAACGAACACCGCCGTGAACAGGTTGGCGAACAGGCCGATCACCAGCGTGATCGCGAAGCCTTTCACCGGACCGGTCCCGAACAGGAACAGAAACGCGCAGCTCACGATCGTCGTCACGTGCGTATCGATAATGGTCAAAAACGCCTTTTTGAATCCCGCATCCACCGCCGCGATCACCGCCTTTCCGGCGCGCAACTCCTCGCGGATGCGCTCGAAAATCAGCACGTTCGAATCGACCGCCATACCGATCGTCAAAATCACCCCCGCGATTCCCGGCAGCGTGAGGGTCGCATCGAAATAGCTGAGCGCGGCGATCAGAATAATCGCGTTCAAAAGCAGCGCGAGCGTCGCATTGATCCCGCTGCGCTTGTAGTAAAACAGCATCACCGCCACCACCGCGATCAATCCCGCCAGAGCCGCGACCTCGCCTTCCCGGATCGAATCCGATCCGAGTGACGGCCCGACGGTTTGCTCCTCCAGAATCTTGATGCCGGCCGGAAGTGATCCCGCCTTCAGATTGAGCGCCAAATCCTTGGCTTCATCCTGCCCGGACAGGCCTTCGATCACGCCGTTATCCGAAATTTTGCCGTGAATCACCGGCGCGCTCAAAACATCGCCATCCACCACGATCGCCAGCCGATCGCCGATATGCGCGCCCGTGAACTGTTCGAATCTTTTCGTCGGAGCGCCCTGCGCGATCACGAAAGCCGTCTCCCATCCGCCCGTCTGCCCGTTCTGCTGCGCGTGCGCATCGCGCAGATCGCGGCCCGTGATCACCGGGGTGCGCGCCAGCAGCCAGTACTCCGGCGGCTGGCCCGGATGCGTCTCCTTCACCACCTGGCTGTTCAGCGGAAGCACGCCGCCTTTGGAGGCGCGCGCGTCCTCTTCGCTCGAGAACGGCCCTCCGTTCGCCAAAACTTCCTGAAGCGAGAGCACGCCCTGGGTCTTCAAAATCTGCTTCACATGCGCGGGATCGTCGACGCCGGGAAGCTGCACCATGATCTCGTCTTCTTCGTTGGCGCCGCCGCGCTGCTGCACGCTGGTTTCCGAAAGCCCCAGGCCGTTGATCTTGCGATCGATCGTGCCGATCGACTGCGTCAGCGTGTCCTGCTTGAGCTTCAGCGCGTAGCTTGGCTGCATGGTCATGCGATAGTCGGTCGCGTTCACCTGCGCCAAAAGCCAGGCGTCGCTGAAATTGTCCTGGAAAATCTGCCGGAACGTTCCCGCCTGCGTCGCCGGAATTCCCTTCACGTCCACCTGGATCTTGGTCGAGTCCGCGATGGACTCCGGATTGTTGCGCGAAAAATCTCCCGCGATCCCGGCGCGCGTCAGCGCCTCGCGCATGCGCTGGGTCAACTGGTCCGCTTCCGCTTTGAAGGCGTCTTGCACCTGCACTTCCAAGATGAGCTGGCTGCCGCCTTTCAAATCCAGACCCAGCCGGATGTTCTTCTTGAGATTGTCGAACAGGTCCTGTTTCGAGGTCGGCAGCCCGATAATGCCGTACACGCACACCAGGATCACGGCGACAATGGCGATCGCCCGGACTTTCAGATTGCTGGTCATTTACTTGCTTTCCTTCTCAACTGCCTTTTCCTGATTCACCAGGCTCGATACCGCGCTGCGGGCGACTTGCAGCTTGACGTTGTCCGGCTTCACCCGCAGGATCATCGTCTCGCCCGAAATGCTCACGATGGTGCCCACGATCCCCCCCGTGGTCAGCACTTCGTTTCCGCTTTGCAGGCCGGCCAGCATCTCCGATTGCTTCTTCTTCTGCCTCTGCATCGGCATGAACACCAGGAAGTAGAAAATCGCAACGATGAAGATCAGCGGCAGGATGCTGATGACCGGACTGCTCGACGGCGCGGCGGACTGAATGAGAAACGCGAGCATTTTTTCTTGGTTCGATCGAGTTATCTGCTGTTCGGGATCACCCGGGCTCGTTTGCGACGTGCGGACAGACAGGAGCCCTCAGGAGTTCGGGGAACCGCCCAGATAATATAGCGTGCCTGATCTCCCGCATGATGTCAAGGTACCGCTTCAGGTTGTGGATCGTAGCCAGTGTGGAGAAGGTCATTTCCCCGGCGAGAAACAGGTGCCGCAGATACGCGCGCGAGAAGTTCCGGCACGCATAGCACCCGCAGGACTCGTCCACCGGGCGCGCATCCTCCTTATATTGCTTCTGTTTGATGATCACCCGCCCTTGCGATGTAAACAGGTAGCCGTTACGGGCATTCCGCGAGGGGAGCACGCAGTCCATCATGTCCACCCCCCGCGCCACGTACTCCGCCAGCTCCTCCGGCATCCCCACTCCCATCACGTAACGCGGCTTGTAACGCGGGAGAATTTCCGTCGAGATCCCCGCCATTTCCAGGCTGAGCGCGCGCGGCTCGCCCACCGACAATCCCCCGATCGCATAGCCGTCGGCATCGAGCTCCTTGAGCTCGCGCGCGCAGCGCTCCCGCAAATCCGCGTACATCGATCCCTGCACGATCGGGAAACACCCCCGCGACCCATCCTTGCCGGCCGCGCGGTAATGGCCATAGGCGCTGCGCGCCCACCGCAGCGTCCGCTCCATCGACACGCGAGCCGCTTCATGCGATGCGGGGTATTCCAAACATTCATCGAGCACCATCATGACGTCGCTTCCGAGCGCAAGCTGCACGTCGATGGTCGATTGCGGCGTGAACATGTGCGCGTCGCCATTGAGATGCGAGCGGAACAGCACGCCCTCTTCGGAAATCTGGCGCAGCCCGTTGAGGCTGAAAACCTGAAACCCGCCCGAATCCGTCAGAATCGCGCGCGGCCAGTTCATGAACCGGTGCAGCCCGCCCAATTTGCGAATGGTTTCCTGCCCCGGCCGCAGAAAAAGATGGTAGGTATTCGACAGAATAATTTGCGCGTCGAGATCGCCGGCGAGATCGCGCGGCAAAACGCCCTTAACTGCCGCCTGCGTGCCGACCGGCATGAACACCGGCGTCTCGACATCGCCGTGCGCCGTATGCAGAATCCCCGCGCGCGCCCCCGTTACCGGACAAACCGCCTGAATCTCGAATCCGAACACGCTTTCAGTATGGCGTGAATCCCGACAACGAGAGTGGCGCGCGCACTCATGCGTGCCGCGTCGCCGCTCCTGGCGACGCCCCGGCCATGCGCACTACGTCGACGACGTAACGCCGTTCTGATCGAGCACGTACTGCTGGATTTCCGCCTGGCTCACCAGCGGGTCAGCCGCCAGATCCGTCCCCACGGCGAACGCCGTCGATGTCAGAATCGAGCCCTCCGGCGGATCGTTCGGATCGTACGACGTCATCCCCGGCATCGTCAGACCAGGCCCCATTTCAAGCGGCGGCTGCGTCGCCGACGGCACCCACGTATATCCGAGCTCCTCGCGATTGATCATCACCGCCAGCGGGTCCTGGCCATCCACCATGATTTCCTGGTCGATGGTGTACCCCTCCGCTTCAAGCTGCACCGCGTAAGCCTCCCGCTCGGCGAACGGCATGTTCTGGAGCGCCTGAACCGCCGCCGGCTGTTCCGCCCAGTAGGCTTGCGATGGCGTCATCGTCGCCAGTTCCGCCGCCGTCAGTGTCGTCGAGGACGACGACGACGACGACGACGACGTCGAGCTCGACGGCGAAGACGTTGCCGAACCGGTGGTCGTCGTAGCAGCCGTCGTTGCAACAATCGTCATCAAAGCGCTTGCCGAGCAGTCAGGAGTTGTCGAACTGCCCGTCGTTGAACCCGACGTCGTTGAACCCGACGTCGTTGAACCAGACGTCGTTGAACCCGACGTCGTTGAACCCGAAGTCGTTGAACCCGAAGTCGTCGAACCCGAAGTCGTTGAACCCGAAGTCGTCGAACCCGAAGTCGTCGAACCCGAAGTCGTCGTCGACGAGCCCGCCGAATCGTTGGTCACCGTAATCGTGAATCCGTCTTGTCCCTTTTGGATAGTGATGTCATATTGGGACCCATTTCCGGACTGCTCGATCACGCCCTCGATCGCATTGGCGAGCTCGTTCGCAAATTGAGAATCCGAAGCCGATTGCGACCCCGTTTGAGTCAATAACTTAGTGTCATTTGAAAACGGCCCGCCGACCGCGTGAATCATGATGTGCTGCCTCCGAATTTCGGAACAGCAACTCGCTCACCATTACGGTTCGAACTTGACTGCGATCGGAATCGTCCGATTGAACGGCTCCACCGTCACCACCACCTGAAGCCGCTGCGGCGGCGGAGTCTTGCCCGGCCGGTACTCAAGCGTGATCGCCGCGTCCTCGCCCCCTTTGATATCGCGCTTCTCGATCGACACCGTGAACCCCTCCAGTTCCTGCGCCAGGCTCACGAACACGCGTACATAGCCGTTCTGACCGTTGTGAAAAACCACGCGCGCCGTGGATTTCTTCGAAGCCGAAAGCGAAACTTCGGATTTATCCAGGCCGTATCTCGACACGATCCCCTTGGCGCGCTCTTTGATCGCTTTGTCGCTCAGATCGGGGAGCGGAGCCCCGGAATTGGCGCCCGGCGTGATGACCGATGGCCCCATCGGCGTCACCTCCTGAGGCGCTTTCGGATCGTAGTACCACACCCACTTTCCTTCTTCGATCTTCCAGGTGACGTTGACCGTCTCCTCGCTCGGCGATTCGGGGAAGCCCGGTCCGAAAACCGTCATGCGCCTGATCTTGATCGTCACCGTCGCCTTGGTGAAATGATCCGTGTACTTGATATCGCGCACCGTGAACGCCAGGATTTTCTTTTTCTCCTGGGCGAAGTAATAGTCCTGCGTATCCTCGGCCACCAGCGGTTCCGCCTTGCGAAAGCTCCCGTTGATCTGGTCGCTATAAAACTCATTGATGCGGGCGCGCAGCGCCTGGTCCACCTCCGGCGGCGGATCGTTCTGCGCGAGCATCCACAGCGGGAGCGACAACCATATAGCGGCGAGAAAACGCATCCAAGTCTCCTGGCGGTTTCCTTCAGAGTAACATCGCTCCCCGGCGCAACG
>JASHWA010000061.1 GCA_030044325.1 Bryobacteraceae bacterium | reverse complement strand
GAGTGTAACCGTTCCAATGGAATATGACCCCTCATTATCGAAAATGGGGGTCCAGGTAATCCCGTTATTTTCGGTTTTCCACACGCCTCCGGAAGCGACGCCGACATAATATTGCGCCGGATTTGCGGGATTTACCGCGAAACTGGTGACGCGGCCGGATGCCGAAGCCGGTCCGATAGAGCGCAGGCGCAGCCCGGCGAATACATCGCCACCTTCGCCCGGTCCGCCGCGGCCTCCGCGCTGCGCCGCCACCGGAAACGCCAGGACGAAGGTCAAGACCAGGAAAAAAAAGGGAATTCGCATAAGTTTTCAGCCCGCCGCGCCAGTATATCAGGCTCCGGCGGAACGTTGCCGCATAGCCGCGAATGAAACAATAATGCGGCGCTGCGTGTCTATCGGGCATAAGGAGAAATTCGGATGCCGTCCGATGTAGTCCCGCCTGCCGCAGCGCCGGATCTTGACGTGGACGAAGTGAGCCAGCAATCCCAGGATGCAATCGCGCGCGCGCGCGAGCTGGCGGCGGGTCTGCACGACCTTTCGGATCGCGAGCGCGCTATTTTCGAAGGCATCCGCAAGGCTCGCAAGCGGAAGAGCGGATCCGATCCCGAGCTCTAGGCTAAAAAAACCGCGCCATTGCTGGCGCGGCTCCCACACAGCGGGCACGACGGGATGTATTATTCCGTGACGATGTCCACCGGCTTGACGTTCGGGATCATCCATCAGGCACAATACTCGTATCTGCGATCGCCAACGCACGTTTTCTGCCGCACTGCGGGCGATATCGATTAACGGATACGCTCGAAAGGGAGGCGCAATGTTGACCAAAGGTCCCGCGAAAAAGGTGACCATCTTTATCAACGAGGACACGCAACATCATCTGACGCCGCTGCACGACTCCCTCATGACGTTCCTGATGCACAAGGGAATCAGCGGCGCGACGGCGACACGCGCCTTTTCAGGCTTCGGGTCGCACCAGATGCTGCACACGCCGAAGGTCGAGGTGCTGGCCGAACATTTGCCGATCCGCATCGAGTTCGTCGACACAGCGGAAAAAGTCGAGGAGGTGTTGCCGACGCTTTACGAAATGGTGTCCGACGGTCTGATCGAGGTGCAGGACACGCAGGTGGTCAAGCACGCGCGAAAAGCCGCGCGCCCGGAGCCGAAACTGCCGCACGAGCGCAAGGAGGGGCACGCCAAGCTGATGCGCGTGTTCATCGGCGAGGCGGATCGCTGGCATGAGCAGCCGCTGTACGACGCGATCGTGAAAAAACTGCGCATGATGGAGATCGCGGGCGCGACGGTGTATCAAGGCATCTTGGGCTATGGCGCGAAAGGACACCAGCACAAGAGGAGCTTTTTTCACGTTTCCCGGGATCTGCCCATCATGGTGACGGCGATCGACACGGAGGACAAGATCAACGCGGCGGCCGAGGCGATCGAAGCGATGGTGGATGACGGCCTGATCGTGATCTCGGACGCGGACATCGTGCGCCTGGTGCGAAGCCCGGAGGCCTCGAATGCGACAACCCGCTGAGATCCTGCGGATTCACATTTCCGAATTGGACCGTTATCAGGGCAAGCCTCTGTATGAGGCGATTGTGGAGCGCTGCCGCGAATTGAAGATTGCCGGAGCGACCGTTTTTCGCGGAATCGAGGGATACGGCGAAACCGCCGAGATGCATCGCGCGCACCTGGTTCGCAGCGACCGGCCGATCATCATCACGATCATCGATACGGTTGAAAATGTGCAGCGGCTTGTCCCGGCGGTTGCAGACATGATGGACACGGGATTGATGGCCACGTCGCGGGTGGAGATGATCCGCATCGCGAGGAATGAGAAAATGGGCGCGTGAGCGAGCTTCGCTGGCATCCGCTGCTGGAGCAGTGGGTGGTAGTCACTGCACATCGTCAGGACCGGCCGCAGATGCCGGACGATGGGTGCCCGTTCTGTCCCGGCTCCGGCCGAGTTCCGGATTCTTACGACGTGTATCTTTATCCCAACGATTTTCCGGCATTTCCCGGAAAATGCGACGTGGTTTTATACAGCCCGGAGCATCATCGGCTGCCGTCTGAATTATCCGTCGAGCAGTGGGAGCAAGTGATCGCGCTATGGACGCGGCGGACGGAGGAACTCGCGGCCGATCCCGAAGTGAAGTACGTGATGGTGTTTGAAAATACCGGCGAGGCGGTGGGCGTGACCATGCCGCATCCGCACGGGCAGATTTACGCCTTTCCATTCATTCCCTTGCGCATCGAGCGCGAGCTTCAGAGCGCGGCCTGCGCGCATTGCCGCGTGCTCGCCGAAGAGCTGCAAAACGGGGCCAGAATTGTGGATCAAAACGAGTATTTTTGCGCATTTGTTCCTTATTTCGCTCGATTTCCTTACGAAATGAGCATTTATTCACGGACGCACGTGGCGCGCCTGGCCGACCTGACGAATCGCCGCGCGCTGGCGGAAATGCTCAGCGTGGTGCGGAAGAAATACGACGCGCTGTTTCGATCGCCGATGCCGCTGATGATGATTGTGCACCAGGAGCGGCATTTTTACATCGAATTTCTTCCGCTGCGGCGCAGCGCGAACAAATTGAAGTACCTGGCCGCGGTGGAATCAGCCACGTGGACATTCCTCGAGGACGTTATTCCGGAGCAGGCGGCCGAAGAGCTTCGCCGGCTTCGTATTTCTTGAGAATGTCCTGCCATTTTCCGTGTGCTTCGAGCAGCATTTCCGCGATTTCGCGAACCGCTCCGGACCCTCCGCGCGCCGACGTGACATAATGGGCGGCGCGCTTCACCTCCTCGCGCGCGTTGGCGACGGCAATGGCGAAGCCGACTCTGCGCATGACCACCAAATCCGTTAAATCGTCGCCGGCGTAGGCGATTTCCTCGAGGGCGATGGCGCTTTTTTGCCGGATTTCTTCGAGGATGGGAATTTTTTCGATATGGCCTTGATAAATGTAGGTCATGTTGACCTGGCGCGCGCGTGTTTCCGTCGCCGGCGAAACGCGGCCGCTGATCACGCCGGTCTCGATTCCGTGCCAGCTCAGCCACTGGAGCGAAATTCCGTCCTGCGAATCGAACATCTTGGTTTCATACATCTTGCCGTCAGGACCGGGGACGTTGATCAAATGGCCGTCGGTGAGGACGCCGTCGACGTCCATGAGCAGGAGCTTCACGCGGGCGGCGCGGGCGCGGATGTCAGGGTTCATATAGCTTTCTATAGAGCGCGTGCTGTTCCTTTAGCATGCGATCGTAAACCGGTTCGTGCTCCGGCCGGGGGTTGAAAGTCGCGCCGGTGGAGGCGGGAAGCGCGGCGATCTCCGCGATCGCACCGGTTTGTTCCATCACCCACAGCGCGGCGCCGCGGCTGGTGGCTTCCGGTTCGGTGCACACAGTCAGCGGGCGCGCGAGCGCGTCGGCCATCATCTGCGTCCAGGCGGGCGAACCGAGCAGAGCGCCGCCGGAGGCGAAAACCTCCACGGGCGGACGGAGACCCGCGCACAGGATCTGATAAAGATCGCGAAAACGCAGCGCGTCGGATTCGAGCGCGGCCTCGAGAATCTGAAACGGTTCGGTGGAGAGCGACAGCCCGACGATTGCGGCGCGCAGATCGCTGCGCCAGTAGGGCGAACGTTCGCCCGAGAAAAACGGCAGAATCGTGAGGCCGTGCGCACCGGGCGCGGCCGATTCAAGACGCGCTTCGAGATCCTTGGGCAGCGCGAGCGTGCGCTTCATCCAAGCGTAGATATCGCCGCCATTTGAAAGCGCGCCGCCGAGAACGAAGCGCTTGCGGTCGAGGCGGTAGCAAAACAGGCCCGGCGGAATTTCGATTTTCGGCGCTTCGATAGTCGCTCGCAGCGCGCCGGTGGTGCCGACCATGAGTGCGAAGCGATCCGGGCCGATTGCTCCGGACCCGACGGAGTCACAGGCGCCGTCGCCGAGCAGCGGATACCACGGGATTTTGTCGAAGGCCGGCCACATCCGGGCGAATTCGGGCATGAGGCCGGTGGCGGGCTGATCGAGCTCGGCAATCGGCGCGAGCGCGCGCCGGTCGAGCTGCAAGTGGGCGAGCGTGTCGTCGTCGTAATCGTTGGCGTTTTGATTCCAGAGGCCGGTGCCGGAAACCATCGACGTAGATGCGTGAGCGCGGCCGAAGAGTTTATAGAAAAGATATTCCGGGAACGAGAGCCAGAAGCGGGTCGCGGCGAATTCGGTCGCGCGGTTTTTGGCGAGCCACAGGAGCTTCGCGGGCCAGTAGCTCGAATGCGGAACGCAACCGGTGCGGGCATGAGCATCGGGCACTCGCGGGACTTCGGAGGCGCTGCGCGTGTCGAGCAAGTGCAGAATCGGCAGCGTGGGACGCCCGTTTCCGCCCGCGCCCAAAAAGCTGTGCCAGAATGCGCAGCCGCCGACGGCAGCGATTTTCATTCCGGCGGAGTGAACCTGGCGATGAAGCTCATCGAGACAATCGATGGTGAGCTCGGTGAGACGATCGGGATCGATTTCAACGCCGCCGTCGGGGGTGGTTGCAGGTTGATACGGCAGACGCGCTCCGTAGCCTTCCACCTGGCGCGATTCGGAATCGAACAGCAGCGCTCGGATGGAGGAGCTGCCGATATCGAGGGTCGCGATGAAGGGGGCGGCCACGACTTTCTTATAGCATTCATGCATGTCCGGTGTGTTCATTGAAGAGATGCCGTTTAGCGCACGGTTGCATGCCCCTCTACGGCGGCGATGTCCCGACCGTGCGTGGAAGTGGACGTTCCGACCCCGGCGTGACCGCCGGGGCTTTCCGGCGCGAGTGAGCCGTCGTCAATCGGATGCGTCCGGCCGGCGAATTCGGATTTTGACAAAACGAAGCCATGTGCGGCAGTGGCTTTTTCTTCATGTGTTTGGACAACGGCGGCGGCTTTGGCGGGCTGCGCTTTCTCGGCTGCGCGGCGGCCGGACTGGAGCTCGCGGAGGAGTTTTACGATGCGCTCGAACTGGCGGTGCAGGCGATGGCCGTGGATGCTGAGGCTGGACAAGGCTTGGGCGCGGGTTTTGTCGTCGAGCATGGCGGCGGTGGTGAGGGCGTGGGGGATAGGGTCGGGGAACACGGCGAGATCGGTGCTGCCGACGATCATGAGGTTGTTTTCAAGGGCGACGACTCGATTGATGCGCCAGGCGGTGTCGGCGAGAGATTGGACGAGTTGGGATTCGGTGGGTCCTTGGGGTTTGTATTCGTCGATGAAAGATCGGAGGTGGCGCTGGTAGGCTTCCAGGTCCTCGCCGTACATGACGACGATGTGGCTGGTGAGGCCGTGGCGGAGGGCGTTGAGCGATGAGCGGTGCTTGCCTTCCTCGGTTTTGGGGCCGGTGGAGTGTTGCGCGTTGTGCCGATTGATCTCGGCTCGAGTAGAAGGACTCATGACCAGGGTGTAGCACGGGGGTGGGGAGGGGATTGGCCGGCGGAATATGCAGATTGTTGAATAGGAAGTGGTTAGTGGGGAGTGGGGCGGCGGGCATGTGTGGCAGGGGCGGTTTTATTCGTGCCCGCTCGACGGCGCGCATCTGGCGACGGCGCTGCGCTACGTCGAGCAGAAACCGTGCCGTGCGGGCATGGTCGAACGGACCGAGAATTACCGCTGGTCGAGCGCGGCGGTACACGCCGGCCTGCGCGGGGGCGAATTCGGTGTCGCTGGAATTGGGTTTTTTGGAGGGTGCCGGCGGCCGGGCGACGTGGTCGGAGATGAGTGCGGCTCCGCTGGCGGAGGCGAGATCGAGCGGCTGCGGCCATGCACCTACGGGGTCGTCCGTTCGGCGGCGAGGAGTTCGTGGCGAGAATGGAGGAGGAGCTTGGGCGGTTGCGACGCGAGGGTGGGAAAGAACTGGCAAAATCGGCTTAAAATTGATGGACGGAGAAAGAGTGTCCCAATAGTGCGAGTCGCGTCAACAGAGCGCTCGCCCGCGCTGATTCTTCTCTAAAAAGGTGAAAGGGTAGCCTGTCCCCGTTTTTTATGCCGAGCCCGCTCGCGCGAGCGGTTTTCGACCGCGTTTGCCGGGACCCAGCGGACGCTTGGCGATTTGCTCCATCGATGTCGTGAATCCGGGTGCTCCCAATGGCCGGCCGGTTCGTGTGGCCAACCGTAAACGCTCCTCGAAAAGGGCCTCGCGCGGGCTTGCTTGCAATGCGCGTCTCCAGCTTTCCGGGGTCCAACAGACGCTCCATTGCTCCCAATCGAGCCACTGGTTGCCGCGGTCTTGGCCGACGTGAGCGGCCGCCGATGACCACGGCCAGGTCCACGCCAACGCAGCGATCTTCGCTCGCACGGGATTGCACTCGATGTAGCGGAGCGCGGCCCAGCAGTGTCCGGCGTCGAGGGCGCAGGAGTAAAACCGATTCTGCCAAAGATGCCCGGTCTGGCCATGGCGCACGTGGAGCCAGCGGGCGTAGTCGGCATGCGCGCGGCCGAAGGCTTTTGCGAGCGAATCCTCGCGCTCGGGCACGGCGAGGACGTGCACGTGGTTGCTCATCATGCAATAGCCGGCGATCCGGACGCCGTAGTGTGCGGCGTTCCCGGCGAGTGCGGCGAGATACACGCGCCGGTCTTCGTTGAAAAAGAAAACGTCCTGCCGGTGATTTCCTCGCTGCACCACGTGGTGTGCGATGCCGGGCGCGACGAACCGAGCCAGACGACCCATTCAGGAACAGAGTGCTCTCCGGCGCCGAATCCTCTCATAAAAAAGTGAAAGGGTAGCCTGTCCCCGTTTTTTGGCCCCGTTTTTTTGGCCGTTTTTTGGCGCGGCACGCACGAGTGCGTGCTCCACGAGGGAGAATGAAACCGTGATGGATCGGGTGCGTGCGGCCGTTTCGCGATACCGGATGCTCGGGTCCGGCGACCGCGTGATTGCGGCGGTTTCGGGTGGGGCGGATTCGGTCTGTCTGTTGCACGTGCTGCGTGAAATCGGGGTGAGTGTGGCGGGTGTGGCGCATTTCAATCACAAATTGCGGGGCGAGGAGTCGGAGGCAGACGAGCGGTTCGTTGGTGCGGTCGCGGCGCGGATGGATTTGCCGTTTTATCGTGCGGAGGCTTTTACAGGGGAGGGTCGCGGGAACCTGGAGCAGCGGGCGCGGCGCGAGCGGCGGGAATTTTTTCTGGGATTGATTCGGGATGGCGCGGGGGATCGGGTGGCGCTGGGGCATACTCGCGACGATCAGGCGGAAACGGTGCTTTTTCGAATCATGCGCGGGTCCGGATTGACGGGACTGGCGGGCGTTCTTCCGGTGACCGAGGGCTTCATTCGGCCGCTGATCGGCGTCACGCGATGCGAGGTGTTGGAGTATTTGCGGGCGCGGGGAATCGAGTGGCGGGAGGATTCGACGAATCGCGACCGGCGGTTTGCACGGAATCGCATTCGGCATGAGTTGATGCCGATGCTTCAGCGGGAGTGGAATCCCCGGATTGTGGATGCGCTGGCGAATCTGGCGGATCTGGCGTTCGAGGAGGAGGGTTTGTGGGATTCGGAGTTAAACAAGGTAGCGAAAAAAAGGGGACTGACCGCTCGGTCCACTGAAGATGCGCTGTCTTCGGTTGCGGGGGTTGAGGGTTGGGGACAGAGTGGTCAGTCCCCTTTTTTTCGCGATCTGTTTACTGGCGACCTGCGGTCGCTGCCGCGGGCTTTGGCGCGGCGGGCGGTTCGAAGGGGAATTGAAGAGGTTAAGGGCGACTTGCGCGGGATCGAGTTCGAGCACGTGGAAAACGTCATCGCAATGAAAAACGGGAGATTGCGGCTGCCGGGGGTTGAGGTGATCCGGTCGATGGATATGGTCAGGATCCAGGAAGCCGGATTCGGGAGCCAGATTCCGGCGGTGGAGGTAACCGTCCCTGGGATTTATCCGGCCCCGGACGGGAACTCTGAAATCCGCCTGGAACCGTGTGTTAACCTGAGGGTGGAACTGACCGCGCCGCTATACTTGCGCGGATGGAGACCTGGTGACCACTACCGTCGAGTGGGAAAATCGCGCGATCAAAAGATTAAGGAGATGTTCCAGCGCGCCCGGGTGCCGGTTTGGCGCCGGCGTGGATGGCCGGTTCTCGAATATGACGGGCGGATTGTGTGGGCGCGCGAGTTCGGGCCTGCGGACGGGGCGCCGGTGCATGTATCGGAAACGTTGCGGCAGCATCCATTAGATTGCAGCCGGGAGATGTAAATGAATTCAAGTGTTCGTAATGCAGTTTTATGGTTGATTATTCTGTGCCTGGTGGTCCTGGTCTGGGCCGTCTTTAAAGGCAGCAAGCCGCAGGGACGCCAGCCCGACTTTTCGGCGCTCGTGCAAGATATGAAGGACGGGAGGGTCGAGCAGGTGCTGATCAACAGCTCGACCGGCGACATCACCGGCAAGTACAAAAACGGCGACGAATTCCGCTCCACCGTTCCGCCCAACTACAACGATTTCACCACGCTGATGCTGGACAAGGGCGTGAAGGTGAAATATGAGAAAGACAACGGCGGGAATTGGGTGAACATCCTGATGAACGCGATTCCTTTCGT
>JASHWA010000597.1 GCA_030044325.1 Bryobacteraceae bacterium | reverse complement strand
GAAAATCCGCTGAATTGGAATCCGCCATTGGGAACGGCAGCCACGGAAACCACGTCGCCGCTGTTGTACCAGCCGCTTGCCGGGCTGATCGCGCCCCCGCTTCCGGCTGAGGTCGTGAGATAGTATTCGGTAAAGAATGTCGCGGTGTAAGTAGAGGCCGAACTCGGAACCGTAATCTGATGGGATTGGGCTCCGCTGTCCGACCAATTGGAATACGCGTATTGCGTTCCAGTCCCGCCAGACTGCGGGCTCGTCGTGACCGCGATCGTGTGCTGCGAATTCGGGGTCCACTGGAACGTGCAAGGCGCGGTGCAACCGGTGCCGTCGGCCGAGAGCGCGAGGCCGGATGGTGAGCTGGCGAGCGTGATCGTCACCGTGCCGCCGCCGTTGGTCTGCTGGGAGCCGACGCTGTAGAAGTTCGACGGCGTGTTCTGGTTCGCATACTCCGTGGCAATCCATGCCGCAGAAAGGGCGATATTGGAGAGTTTCAGCTCGTCGAGTTCAACATTCACGTTTCTGCCGCTTTGCGGATTATAGGACAGATAAATGGGAGCATCGCCGTTTCGAGTCAAGTCGAGCCCCGTGGTCGAGGCCGCGAGCGAACCATTCAGGTACAAGTTGATCGAGGTTCCATTCACGACGCCAACCATAAAATACCAGGTGTTGAGCGAAATCGAAACGGAACTCGTGTTTAGGGTTTGATCGCCATTCGTAAATCCAAAATAGGCATGTGAAATGCCGTTGTCGATACCAAGAGCCATCACATCGTACGGGTACCCGGCCCCGGTGCCCGCGAACCAATACAGCGAGCCATCGAAGCTCTCGGTGGAAGGAAACATCGCCCAGGCCTCGATCGTGCCATTGACGCCGGTTCCGAGGCCGGAATCTGCAGAACTGCCCGCGCCGGAGCCTCCGTATTGGCTATTCTCATAGTAAACGCCGCCGCCGATGGGACCATTGATCGCTTCAGCGTTGTACGTGTTCCCGCAACAACTGTACGTGTTCGATTGCGTGAGGGTGATGCCATTCGAGGTGCTGTCCGGCTGTGTGGTCCCTGAAGATACATTCGCTTGCGCCAGATGATACACAGCCAGGTAATTGCTGTTCCATACGCCCGTCCGGTTCTGCTGATTAGAAGCGGAGGGGTTGCCGTAGTACATGTAGATCACCGTGTTGGCGGTCGGAGAAACCGAGGGGACCTGCACCCAGGCGATCAACTGTCCTGTGCTCGAAACGTACTGCTCGATTTCGTGATTGAGCTTGTTGGTGCCGCTGGAATCGGTGAAGAGAATGTCGTTGCCGCTGGCCTGCGCCGAGGATGCGAGGTTCGAGTCCGAGGGCAGCGAAATAAGCACTGGAAAGTTCGTGAGGTTGGACGATCCGGACACCTGCGAGTAATTGATAGTGATGGGCTTGCGATAACTCCACGCGGGGTTGTACCAGGATTGAGCGGTAAGTCCGGGCGAAGCGAGCGCAAGCAGCAATAACCATCGATTGTAGGAACGCAAGCGGAGATGATCGGACTGCGGTGCTCGCAGCGCCGTGGACCGCGGGGAATCGCCGCGAAAGAGTGAAGCATTCGAATGTTGTTCGGAGATAATGCGCACCTGGAATTTCCCCTCATGAGATCGCATAGGTGGTCCTTTCCCTAGTTGCTTCCGGGGTTGGGTTCGACGACCTGCACAAGGTTGCCGAGTGCGTTCATGGTGAACGTTTTCCAATTGCCTGCAGGATCGGTTATCGTAACCGTGTTGCCCTGATACACGTAGGTGGTCGTGCTCGCCCCGTCCGGCGAAACGACGGTGAGGGTGCGACCGATGCCGTCATAGGTGTAGACGGTGTACGCCGGTGTGGCATTCGGCGCGTGCGGCATCGCCTGCTGCATCAGTTTGCCCATCGGCGAGCAGGCGCACGGCCCGTAGACGCTTTCCGCCTGGTTCACGGTGCCACTGGTATTGCCGGATGACGTGAGGATCGTGCGGCCGATGCCGTCAAGCGTCTGCATGGTCCATCGGCCATTGTCGTTGCCGTTGCTATGGACGGTGCTCGTAATGGTCGGCGGGTTTGACGAGCTGTATGGTGGATTGCTATACGTGACCGTCGTCGTAGAACCAAACGGCGATTGGGTGCTCGATGGCCGCGCGTATTGGTCGTAGTACACGCCGGACGTGGCGCCGTTGGGATCAGTCACCGTGGTGAGACCCAAGAAAGAAGTCCAGTCAACGCTTGTCGTGAGGCTGCCGACCGTGAGTTGGGAAGGTACGGCGTAGTTGTTGCCCGTGCTTGACGCGCTGACCTGCGTGGTAACGCCGTTCGTCGTGTTGCTGACGGTGTTGCCGGTTACGTCGTAGGCAATGTAGCTCGTTGCCGAGGGCGTGATCTCGATCACAGGATTGCCGCGGGCGGTGATGCTCGTGTTCGCAAATGACGTGTCCCAACCAAAGATCGGTGGAGTTGCCGCCAAGTAGGAGGACGAAGACCCTGGGGGCCCGGTGGCAAGCGGCGGAAGGCCTCCGCCGTTGGGCCCATTGGTGTTGTAAATGTCGTAATAGACCGTTAAGAGCGTCGCCTGGTTCGTGCTATTCGAGACGGTCTCGCTCAACGGGCGGTTCAGAATATAGAGGGAAAGATATGTGCTCGGATTCGTATAGGCGGTCGAGGTCGAATGGAGATAGGTGTAGGTGTAGGTGAGGAGCGGCGAGCTCAGGTTGTTGTAGTCGTATTTTTGAACCTGGAGCGGGTTCCCGTAATTATCGACAGTTTGCGTCGTCTCGCTCTCCGCCTGATAGGTCTGTCCGGGGTCGAGTGTGGTGTACGCGGTCGATATGTAGCTGTTCCCGACGCCGTCCTGCGACCAGGTGAAGGTGTTCTGGGTTTTCGCGACGCCGCTTGGCGTCTGAATTCCCTGGTATTCGGTGACAAGCCCTTCCGAAATGCCTGACTGTCCGAAAGCCCAGTATTTCTGCCCGTTGCCGCTCGGGTCGGTGATCGTAGTGTACTGATGGACAACGGTGGAGGGACTCGATTCGTGCGCGATGGGGTACGCGAGATCAGTGCTGCTTGTCCCGCTGCTTGAAATATGGCGCTGCTGCACTTCGCGATAGCTGACGTGGTTGATGCTGCCGGTCGGGTAGGTGGTCGTCGTGAAGTTATACGCGAGATAACCGCCGTAGGGCAGAGTGATTTGCGTGACTTCGGCCGACCCGTCATAAGAGAAGCTCGTCGTCATGTTGAGCGTGTTCACCACCGCGGTCGAAAGTACGGCTGCGGTGCCGAAAGATTCGCTGTTGAAGGGCGATGCGATCGACTGGGACGAATACGTGAAGTTATACGCCTCGCCGGTCCCTACGCCGTTTCGAATAGCGGTGAGGTGCGGCGGCGTGTCGCTGTTGTAGGTAAATGTGTACGCCGTCGCGCTTCGCACGTCTCCGATATTCGTAATCCGCGAACTGGAATTCGTCCAGTTCGCTCCCGGCGCGGTCTGGTAGGAAATGCTGATCTGGTTGCCGTTCGTGTCCTCGATGAGCGTCGGATGCATGACGCCCGAATCGGCCTCGGTCGCGGCGGAGATGCAGCCGAAGGTCCAGTTAGTGCCGTCTTTCATATGAAGCACGTTGACGCTTGCGTCGAAATACACATAAACAGATTCCTGCGAGCTCCAGATGCTGCCGCTATTCTGGTTGAGGTGATACTGCGCTCCCGAAGAGTCGGTGTAGAGATAATAGGCGGCCGTATATCCGCCGGCATTCCACACCGGCATGATGGACGCCGCAAGGAGCTGCCAGCCGAACCCATATCCCACATCGCCGTCGAAAACCCACTCGCCGCCCGAGTCCTGCCGCCAATTTTGCAGGTTGTAGACGAGATTGAATGGCACGCTCCCCCCGCCGCGCACCATGGCTTTGAAAAGCGGGATGGAATAATTCAGATTTCCGGAAAGAACATCGATGTTTTCGTTCGTGCCGCCCCAATAGGCGCCCGTGGGTCGCACGCCGACGCGATGCCCGTCAGGGGTAGCCGAGGGACAGGGGCCGCCGGAGCCGCCTGGACCATAGGAGCATTCTGTCTGAACAGTGGGCGTGGTCACGGAAAAATTTGTGCTCGTCGCGTTCCAGTCGTAGTCGAGAACCGTGAGTGTATAGTTGTACTGCGTGTCCGGAACGATGCTCGCGGTGTCGACATAGGAAAGGGATTGGGTCGTCGTGAGGAGGTCGCCATTGCGAAACAGTTCGTACCCATAGATCCCATCGCCGCCCTGATTGTCGGTGGCCGCCGGCCATGAGATGTTGATTTGGTTGGTCGTGGCTGAGGTGCTGATGCTCGATGCGGGAATGGCATTCGGTGG
Source organism: Bryobacteraceae bacterium (assembly GCA_030044325.1). Classification (GTDB taxonomy): domain Bacteria; phylum Acidobacteriota; class Terriglobia; order Bryobacterales; family Bryobacteraceae; genus Palsa-187. Next base: position 119 of record JASHWA010000597.1, on the reverse strand, counting down.
GGTCGTATCGAGATACGCGAGGGCGACGCTTTGGAAAAGATTGCCTTGACCGTAGACGTTCCCGTTCTCGTCGTACCATTGCGTACTTTCAACGCCGAAGCCGAACATCCCGGCTGTAT
>JASHWA010000596.1 GCA_030044325.1 Bryobacteraceae bacterium | reverse complement strand
ACCAGGTGCGCGGCGTCGCCGGCCAAAAAGATCCGCTGGGAGCGATACTCGGCGAGCGTAAGACAGTGGGCGCGATACAGGCTGAAAAACAGCAGCCGGTAATCCTTCGCTTCGCCCAGCATCTCCAGGTGCGCATCGATGCGCGCCCGCACCCGCGATTCCTGAAGCTCCTCCTCATCGCGCTCGAGCTGGCTAAGCTGATAATCGATGCGCAGAATATCGCCGGGCTGCCAATGCGCGAGAACGGTCGAGCCCGGGTTCGAAGGCGGATCGAACCAGGCGCGCCGCTCCACTCGCCCGGTTCTCTTGAGCGTGATGTCGGCGATCAGATAACGCCCTTCGTAGGAATTGCCTTCCAATCGCAAACCCAGCGCCTGCCGGACAAAGCTGCGCGCGCCGTCCGCGGCAACCACGTAACGCGCTTCCATGTGATAAGAGCCTTCGGGCGTCTCGACCATCAGCCGCGCGCCATCCGCACGCGAATCGATGTGGGCCACGCGCGAGCGCCAGCGCACATCGACGTTCTCGCGCCCGGCGAGCGCGTCGATCAGGAATTGCTCCATGGAGCACTGCTGAAGGTTGATCATCGGCGGATGTTTCTCGCCGGGCATCGATTGCATTTCGAATTCGAGCACCTGGTGCTGATGCCAGAAACTTCTGCCGCTGGTCCACCCCAAGCCTGTCTCGATGGCGCGCCGGGCGACGCCGAAGCGCTCCCAAATTTCGATGCTGCGGCGCGAAAGGCAGGTGGCCCGGCTTCCGAAACTGACGGAATGGGACGGGTGCAGAACGACGACCGGGACACCATGGCGGCTTATTCCCGCGGCCACGGTGAGACCCACCGGTCCTCCTCCGACGATCACGATCGGGTGAATGATTCTCTCGCCCCGCAATTCCGGGGGGCGGACGAAGGGGTAGGTCGGGAATGTCGTATACGGATTCGGTTCGCTGCTCAAGCCACCAATGGTACTGGAAACCGGGCCATCGAAGATTCGTGTGCGCTCGGCGGTTTTCCGCCGTTCCCGTGCCTCACGATGACGAATATCCACAAGCCATTGTTCCGAAGGAGATCGAGTTGATCGCGCGAAGCCGCGTCCGCTCCACTTCCGGCGGCATGCAACTAACGCTATCATCCGTTAGAGACTCCCATGTCCTTCGACAGACGACAATTCTTGAGTTTTGCCGCGGCGGCGCCGCTGGCGATGGCGCAGTTGCCCGATCCAATCCGCAGGCTGCGGCCGATGACTTCGGGAGTGGAGCCGATCAGCGATGAGGAACGCCGTGCGCGTTTGGAGAAAGCGCGGCGGCTGATGCGCGAATCGAACATCGGCGCGATCTTTCTCGAAGGCGGATCGAGCCTGTTGTATTTCACAGGAACGCGCTGGGGTCTGAGCGAGCGAACCTTTGGAATGGTCTTGCCGGCCGCAGGCGAGCCCGCCTGGGTGGTTCCGGCCTTCGAAGAGGCGCGGGCGCGCGAGGTGATCCGCTTCGGCTCCGATATTCGCACCTGGGAGGAAGACGAGAGCCCGTACGCGCGCATCGCCCAAATTCTCCGGGATCGCGGAGCATCGGCGGGACGCGTCGGGATGGAGGAGCGCGTCCGCTTTTTCATTTTCGACGGGGTGCGAAAACAACTCCCCTCGGCCGATTTCGTCAGCGCCGATGCGGTGACCGCGGGATGCCGCATGATCAAGTCGGCGGCCGAGATCAAGCTGATGCAGCGCGCCTCCGATATCACTATCGAGGCGTACCGCGCGGCGCTCGCAACCCTGCACGAGGGCATGACGCAGTACGATCTGCGCGACAACATCACCGCGGCGTACACCGCGCTGGGCGTGAGCGGGAACGTGCTGGTGAGCTTCGGCAAATACACCGCGTTTCCGCACGGCAGCATTCAACCCCAGAGGCTTCAGCCCGGCGATTTCGTGATGATCGACGACGGCTGCAGTGTGGAGGGGTATCAGTCCGATATTACGCGCACCGTCGTGTTCGGGAAGCCGACGGAGCGGCAGCGCCGGATCTGGAACCTCGAAAAGAAAGCGCAGCAGGCGGCGTTTGCGGCGGCCAAGCCGGGAGCGACCTGCGAATCGGTCGACGCGGCCGCGCGCAAAGTGATCACGGACGCGGGCTTCGGACCGGGCTACAAGGTTCCCGGCCTGCCGCATCGCACCGGCCACGGCATCGGCCTCGATGGTCACGAATGGACCTACCTGGTGCGCGGCAACAAGACGCGGATGGAACCGGGGATGTGCTTCAGCGACGAGCCTACCATTGCGATCTACGGCGAGTTCGGAGTTCGCCTGGAAGACTGCATGTACATCACCCCGGATGGCGCGCGGATGTTCAGCAAGCCCAGCCCGGCTATCGACCAGCCGTTTGCCTGATCCACCCGCGATCGCGCCGCGGAATCGAAGCCGCATGCCGGTTCCCGCCGCGCATTCGCGCGAAGGGCGTTCGCCGCGCCTCACCCTCCGGTAATGTGCTAAGATCCGGCGAGGCGCCGGGGGTACGCAATGACGGCCGGGTTTGAAGGACAGGGCATCGACGAGCTCTTTGCCGCGACCTACGAAGAGCTGCGCCGGCTCGCCTCCGCGGTGAAAAGCCGCGATAAGAGCGTCACGCTCAACCCCACCGCGCTGGTGCATGAAGCGTGGATCAAGCTGTCCGCGTCCCCCGGAATGAAGGTCGTATCCGAGCTGCACTTCAAACGCATGGCCGCCCGCGCCATGCGCCAGGTGCTGATTGAAGCCGCCCGAAAACGGAACGCTCTCAAGCGCGGAGGCGCCGCCGGAACCCTGCTCCTCACCACCGATTTTCCCGAAGCGCCGTCGATCATGGTCGGCGACGAGCTGATGGCGCTCGATCGCGTGCTCGACGATCTGGCCCGCATGAACGCCCGCCAGGCCGCCATGGTCGAAAGCTGCTTCTTCGGCGGCCTCGAAATGGCGGAAATCGCCGAACTGCTGGGCGTCTCCGAGGCGACCGTACTGCGCGACTGGCGCGCGGCGCGAGCATGGCTCGCCCAAGCCCTCGAGGGTTGCTGAGAAGAGCTTCACGGAAAAAAGGGGACTGACATCCTTTTTCGCGACGTCCCTGCGTCAAGTATATTGACGCCTTCCCGATAGCTCAAAACGGCGGCCGCATCGCCCATCTACCGGAGTCCTTGTCTTTGTAAAAGACCCCGAACGTGATGTTGTTATAGATGCTCGCGCCGATATTTGCCGAGCCGACCTTCACCGTGAAGGTGCATCGAAAACCCTGCTTGGTAGGATCGTCGCAAGCTTCCTTCTTGAAGAACAGAATCTTGATCGGATCGGAAACCGTCTCGCCCGGAGGATGGTTCATCGCTTCGAGCATTGCGTCTTTCATCTGCCCTTCGGAGGGCTCAGTTCCCGTCCCGCTGCAACCCGCCAGCCCGAGGGCGAGCGCGACAACGCCGTGTCTCAAATGCATGATGGATCCTTTCTCGCTTGGACATTGCGAAAAAACCGCCGCTCGGCCGTCAGCGCCCTCCCTTTTTCATGTCCACTTCGCCCGTAACACCCAATCATGGGTGAGCGAAGCCGCGCTCGCGCCGTCATTTGGCGCAGCCTGGATTGTATTGTTTCGTATAAGTCAAAGCTCACTGATCGTTTAAAACAATAGACTTTTCGGTAACAAAATTGCGGCGAATAGCCGAGATTTCCCAAATGATGACGGAGGGAGCCTGACACCATGGATGCCACGTTCCGCAAGGCCGGCCGAGAAATCGCCGGCGTAATCACTCTCGCATGCCTGGGCGCACTGCCCACGCGCGCGGCCGACCAACCCATCACCTTTTCCAATCAAGTGGTCCGGATTTTCGAGGACAAGTGCCAGGATTGCCATCGTCCCGGAACCGCGGCGCCGATGTCGCTGATCCGGTACGAAGAGGTGCGTCCCTGGGCGAGATCCATCAAGGAGCGCGTCGCTACCCGCAACATGCCGCCGTGGCATATCGACAAGTATTACGGGGTGCGCCACTTCAGCAACGATATGTCGCTCTCCGACGCCGAGATCCAGACCATCGTCAAGTGGGTGGATTCGGGATCCCCTCTGGGCGATCCCAAGGATCTGCCGCCGCTGAAGACCTGGCCGTCCGACGATGGATGGCAGCTTTCAAGACAGTTCAATCGCCCGCCGGACCTGGTGCTCAAATCGTCGGAATACACCATGCCCGCGCAGAGCCAGGATCAATGGTGGCGGCCGCTGACGCCCATCCATCTCGACGAGCCGCGCTGGGTGCGCGCCGTCGAAATGCGCCCGGGAACCACCGCGGGCCGCAAAATCACGCATCACGCGCTCGCCCATCTGGTCCAGGACGATCCCGATGCACGCCGGCTGAGCGAGTCCGTTGGCGCGCAGCGCGGGCCCAATGAAGCCGGCACGCTGATGGAATGGGCCATCGGCAAAAACTTCGATGTCTATCGCGAAGGCACCGGCAAGCTGCTGCTGCCCGGCTCGCATATCTGGTGGGACATCCATTATCACGCGGTGGGAGAGAAGATCACCGACCACGTGGAGCTGGGCGTGTGGCTGTATCCCAAGGGCGAGACTCCCAAGTATCGCACCTACCTGACCGGGTTCCAGGCGGTCTCGCGCGTGGGCGCCGCGCTGGACATTCCGCCCAACACGCTGGCGGTTTCCGACGGATTCACGGTGCTTAGAGCGCCGGCGCGCCTGGAGAATTTTCAGCCGCACATGCACCTGCGCGGCACGGCGATGTCGATGGAAGCGATTCTGCCGGACGGCACCATCCAGCCCATCGCCAACGTGGACAAGTTCAACTTCAATTGGATGACGAACTACATCTTCGCCGACGATGAAGCGCCCGTGCTGCCTAAGGGCGCCATCATCCACGTGAAGGCGTGGTTCGACAATACGACGGCGCACAAGGGCAATCCCGATCCCAACCAATGGGTCGGCTGGGGCGACCGCACCGTCGATGAGATGGCCCACGCATGGGTCAACGTCACCTACATCTCCGAGGAAGATTATAAAGAGTGGGCCGCGCAGCACAAAAAAGCGCCGGCGCCGCGCACGGGCGGTACAATTCAATGAAAAATTTCTCCATAAAACCGATTCTGATCGCGGCGGCCGCGGCCTTCATGCTCCCGGCGCAGCAGCTCCCGCTCGAGCCCAAGCATGATGCCGGGCAGGGCATCACCGGCGTGTTCGAAGGGTGGTTCCACAATCCCGACGGATCGTTCAGCCTGTTGTTCGGATATTACAACCGCAATCTGAAAGAAACCCTGGATATTGCGACCGGGCCGAACAACCGCATCGAGCCGGGCGGTCCGGACCAGGGCCAGCCGACGCACTTCCTTTCCGGAAGAATGTGGGGCAATTTCACGCTTACGGTCCCCAAGGATTTCGGCGAAAAACAGCTCACCTGGACCATCACCGCGAACGGCAAAACTACCGTCGTGCCCGGGTATCTCAAAACCGATTGGGAGATTTCGCCGTTTATCGATGCCACCGGCAACACTCCGCCGTTCCTCAGCTTGGATAGTTTCGACGCGGATGGTCCCATGGTGCAGGGTCCCAAACCGCTGGTAGCGTCCCAGACGGCGGTCATGGGATCGCCGCTCGAGATCACCGTGTGGGCGGCCGACGACAACGTCGTCTCGCCGGGAACGCGAGCGCCCAAGTCGCCGGTTTCCGTGACCTGGAGCCAGTTCCGCGGCCCCGGTGTTGCGGCGTTTTCTCCGGTGAAGCCGGTAGTCGATAAGGTGGAGGGCAAGATGCCGCCCAAAGCCACCTTCGCCGGCAAAGCGACCACCAGCGTCACGTTCAGCGAGCCCGGCGAATACGTCCTTCAAGTGACCGCGAACGATGCGTCGGGTGAGGGCGGCGGCGGATTCCAATGCTGCTGGACCAACGCGCATCTGAAGGTCTCGGTTAAGGCTGAGACTTCCACCGGCGGACGCTAGTGACGCGTCTCCTCCTGACCCTCGCCGCCGGCTGGATCGCGTTCGCGCAGGAGGGCCTTCCGCCCGCGCAGCAGCCGCCGCTCGCCCAGCCTCCGACGGCGGCCGAGGACGAACTCGAATGGGTGTGCCCCATGGACAAAGACATCCGTTCGAAAACGCCGGGCGAGTGTCCGCGATGCCATATGAAGCTGGTGCGCGGCATCGTCGAAGGCGTCGAGTATCCTGTGCGGATCGCGACTTCCCCCGCCCGCCTCGCGCCGGGCCAGGAGATTCAGCTCGATTTCCGCATTCTCGATCCAAGAACCGGAAAGCTGGTGCGCGATTTCGAGGTGGTGCACGATAAGCTCTTCCACCTGTTCGTCGTCAGCCAGGACACCTCGTTTTTCATCCACGAGCATCCCGTGCAGCAGCCCGACGGCAGCTTCCGCTACCGCCTCCGCTTTCCCAAACCGGCGATGTATCGCGTCTTGTGCGACTTCTATCCGAAATCGGGAACCCCGCAACTCATCGCGTCGACTCTGATCGTGCCGGGCAACGGTTTTCAATTATCGGCGCCGAAGCTGGAGCCGTCGCTTGAGCCGCAGACGAGCGCCAATCTCACCGCGGAGCTGGTGACCGAACCGCCGGCGCCCATCGCGGGCCAGCAAACCCTCCTGTTTTTCCGCCTCAAGCCCAACGACGGAATCGAGCCATACCTCAGCGCGTGGGGTCACATGATGGCCGCCAGTTGGGATCTGATCGACATGATCCACACGCATCCCATCTACATCACCGATCCGGAAGGCGGCGGTTACAAACAAATCCAGTTCAACCTGATTTTTCCGCGCCCCGGCGTCTACCGCCTGTGGGTGCAGTTCCAGCGCAAGGGCGTCGTGAATACGGTGGTATTCAACGTCCCGGTTTCGGAGCTGAAATAAGCGGATGTCCGGCCAAGTGACATGCCCTTGCCCGATCGGCTACGATCGCTGGTAGGAAACAGCTCGCTGGTTGCGGGTGTGACCACAAGTTGAAGGGATGGGAATGAGCACAGGACGCGAGATTCGCTGTTTTGATTACGTGAATCACCCCTACGAGCAGGTGCGCGAGATATTGAGCAAGAACGCCGCCGCGGTGTTCCAGGCGGCGACAAAGTCCGCCGCGTCCCGCGCCCGTACGGTCGCCTCCGAACTGCGCCTGGATGTCGGCGGATTCGCGCTCGAAGCGGAGATCATTATCTCCGTCACGAAAATCGAGCAGCGGACTTCCGAGATGGGAGCGCCCGTCACGCGCCTCGACCTGGAGTGGCACGCGGCGAAAATGCCCAGCCTGTTTCCGCTGATGAAGGCGGGACTCTCCATTTATCCGTTGACTTCTACCGAGACGCAGTTGGATTTCTCGGGCGTCTACGAACCCCCGCTGGGCGCCGTCGGCAAAGCTCTCAACGCGGTCGTCGGCCACCGCATCGCCGAGGTTTCGGTGCACCGCTTCATCAGCGATGTAGGCGAATACCTGAGGCGCGCCCTGGCTTAGAAGCGAAAAAAGGGACTGCCTCGGCGAACCCCCGGCCTGACGGCCAGGGCTGTATGGCCCACGGCGATCCAACGATTTCAGGAACAGCCCTGCCCGTGAGGGCGGGGGTAGCTGGAGTTTTTCAGCAACCTCCTAGTCCCGCGCCACGCGCCGCCCCGCGGACGGGTCCGGCTTCGGTGATAAGATTGGCCGGGAGGATTTTTCATGCGGATCTCGCGGAGTTTGGTTGGATGTGCGTGGCTGCTGGCGGCCGCGGCGGCGCTGGCGCAACGGCCCATGACGCTGGTCGATCTGATGAACCTGCCGCTGCTCAGCGATCCGCAGCTTTCCCCGGATGGACGCGAAGTGGCGTTCGTCGAGTCGCGCCCGGACTGGAAAGCCGATCGCCGCATCACCCACATCTGGAAAATCAACGCCGACGGCTCCGGGTTGATCCAGATGACCAGCGGGAGCGAGGGGGAAAACGGGCCGCGCTGGTCGCCGGACGGAAAAACCATCGCTTTTCTCCGGCGGCGCGGAAGCGGCGATGAGGCGATGGCGCAAATCTGGCTGATTTCGCTGGGCGGCGGCGAAGCCCGCCCGCTGAGCTCGCACGCAACCGCGGTGTCGAGCATCGAGTGGTCGCCCGACGGATCCGCGATTTTCTTCCGTGCGCCCGATCCGAAAACGGAGGAAGAGAAAGCGCGCGAAAAACTGAAGGACGACGTTTTCGCGTTTGACGAAAACTACCAGCAGCAGCACCTGTGGACGATCGCCGTCGCGAGCAAAAAAGAGACGCGCATCACCCAGGGAAACTTTTCGGTTCTTTCCTACCGCCTTTCGAAAGACGGCCGGAAAATCGCGTATCATCGCGCGCCGACGCCGCTGATCGAGGACCAGGATCAGAGCGAAGTGTGGGTTGCCAACGCGGATGGCGCGCAGGCGACCGAAATCACGCACAACAGGGTGGAGGAATCCGACGCGCAGCTTTCCCCGGACGCGTCACAAGTTCTGTTTGTCTCCGCGGCGAACCGCAATTTCGAGACGTATTACAACGGGAAAATCTTCGTCGCGCCGGCTTCCGGCGGCGCCGCGAAGCTGCTCACCGCCGATCTTCCCTATGAAGTGGAGAGGGCCGAATGGTCGCGCGACGGCAAGTCGATTTTCTTCCTGGCCAACATGGGCGTCCATACGGAACTGTTTCGTATGCCCGCGGCGGGCGGGACCCCGGAGCAGATCACCAACGGCCAACATGCGATTGCGGCCTGGAGTATGCTGCCGGCTTCGGGCGCCCACGTGTTTGTCGCCACCGGGCCCTCGCGGCCGTCCGAGGTTTGGATCATGCAGGGAGGAGCCCCGCGCCAGGTCACTTCGATTTATCGCGACCTCGACCGCGAATTCAAGCTCCCGCGCTCGGAAGCGATTACCTGGAAGGGCGCCGACGGAACAACGGTGGAAGGCTTGCTTTATTACCCGCTCGATTATCAGGAAGGCAAACGCTATCCGCTGGCCGTGCAGACGCACGGTGGTCCGGCGGCTTCGGATAAATACGGCATGGGCGGCGGGCAGAGCTACGTGCCCGTTCTGGCGGCCAAGGGATACGCCGTGCTTCAGCCCAACTACCGCGGCAGCACCGGCTACGGCGACGATTTCCTGCGCGACATGGTGGGGCATTATTTTCAAAACGCGCATCTGGACGTCCTGGCCGGCGTCGATGCGGTGATTCAAAAAGGTGTAGCCGATCCCGATCACATGGTCAAAATGGGCTGGAGCGGCGGCGGCCACATGACCAACAAGATCATCACGTTTACCGACCGGTTTAAAGCGGCCTCGGCCGGCGCCGGTGCGGCCGATTGGATTTCGATGTACGCGCAAAGCGACGTGCGCACCTATCGCACGCCGTGGTTCGGCGGAACGCCATGGCAGAAGAACGCGCCCATCAGCGTGTATTGGGATAATTCGCCGTTAAAGGACGTGTGGAAAGTGAAAACCCCCACCATTTTCCTGGTGGGGCAGAACGATGTTCGCGTCCCCGAGCCCCAATCGGTGGAAATGTATCGCGCGCTGAAGAGCAACGGCGTGCCGACGCATCTCTACGTCGCGCCGCGCGAGCCGCACGGCTGGGCGGAGCTGCGCCACGTGCTGTTCAAGATGAATGTCGAGCTTGAGTGGTTCGAAAAATACAATTCGAACCGGCCGTACACGCGGGAAAAAGCGCCGGCGGAGTAAGCCGCATACATGCCACACGAGAGCCCAGGCGTCATCTTGGAAATCCGCGATGGGGTGGCGCGGGTCACGCTGGACCGGCCGCCATTGAATATCCTCGATATCGCCACCATCGCGGAGTTGCATGCGGCGCTCTCGCGCGCGGCCGCGGAGGAGAGCGCCAAGGTTCTGGTCATCGATCATCAGGGAAAAGCTTTTTCGGCAGGCGTCGCGATCGAGGACCACACACCCGGCAAGGTTCCGGAAATGATCGCCGAGTTTCACGGAATTTTTCGCCTTCTCCATTCGATTGCAGTCCCCAGCGTGGCCTTGGTCGACGGGATGGCGCTCGGCGGCGGATGTGAACTCGCGGTGTTCTGCGACATGGTCATCGCTTCCGAGCGGGCCACCTTTGGGCAGCCCGAAATCAAGGTCGGAGTTTTTCCGCCGGTGGCCGCCGTTCTGCTTCCTCACCTGATTGGACGCAACCGCGCCCTGGAAGTCATCCTCGCCGGCGAAGCGATCAGCGCCCCGGAAGCGAAGGCGATGGGACTGATTAACCGCGTCTTTCCGGTCGACGCTTTTCGCGACAAAGCCGATGAGTTTATCTCCAAGCTGACGTCCCTCAGCGCGCCGGTGCTGAAATTGGCCAAGCGTGCCGTAGATGAAAACCTGTACCGCGGCGTGAGCGACGGGATCGCCGCGGTCGAGCAGCTTTATCTTGGCGAGCTGATGCAAACCGGGGACGCACGCGAGGGACTCAACGCGTTTCTCGAAAAGCGGAAACCGGTGTGGGAGAACAAGTAGCGGATCACGATCGCCGCTTGCGTGTGTAAATCGTCTTGAACCCAGCCGCGATGCCGGTCTGGCAAGCGCCGCACAGATCGATTTGCTCATTCATGGATACCGGCTCTGTATGGACTTCATAGCCGAGCTCCCGGTATAGCGCGATGGCCTCTTCCGCGCGCTGCCCATCCGCGGTGAAGCGGCGCGTCCATCCCTCCGCCT
>JASHWA010000595.1 GCA_030044325.1 Bryobacteraceae bacterium | reverse complement strand
ATCACGCACTCGCGCCCTTCATCGGTCTTGCCGATATTGATCATCTTCACGCGCGGGGACTTCGCCGCAAGCGCGCGATAGTAGCGCAGCATGTCGTCGTAATAGGTGAGTTTGTTGGGCGCGCCGATGTAGTAGCCCAAGACGTCTTTGGGCGAAGGAACGCCGTTCGATTTCGGCAGATGATCCACCAGCGGGCTCATGAATTCGGGCCGCGTGGTCCATTCCTTCACCGATTTGGCGAAATCGTCGTCCATCTGTTGCGGGAACGCGATGGAAGCGAGAGTGAGCAGGGGTACAAGGAGTCGCATAAGCAGATCATCCATCATATCCGAGTGGACGCCTGGATTTATCCCGCGCGGACTCGCAGTCCACCGTCCGCGACGGGCGATGTTACACTTGTTCTGAAACTATGGCCATCAGCAAGGATCTGCTGGACATCCTGGTCTGCCCGTTGTGCAAGGCGCCGCTGGAGTTGAAGCAGGATGAAAACGGCCTCAAATGCGTCCAGTGCAAGCGCGTGTATCCGATTCGCGATGACATTCCTGTAATGCTCGTGGACGAAGCTCGCATCGAAGAATAAAGTGGAGAGATTGATCGAGCGGCTGCCGGCGGGAGCACGGGTCGCGGTGATCCGTTTGCGGTCGCTCGGCGACTGCGTGCTGACCACCCCGGCCATCGCGCTATTAAAACAATTCCGGCCCGATTTGCGCGTGAGCGTGATCGTCGAGCCGCTATTTTCCGCTGTTTTTGAAGGCAACCCCGATATTGACGAGATTTGCGAGGGCTTCAGACGCGCCGATCTCGCCATCAACTTTCATGGCGGCCCTCGCAGCGTGGCGCTGACCCTCGGGTCGCGCTGGCGCGCCGGATTCGCGCATCATCGCGGAAGTTTTTTGTATTCCCACGCGATTCCGCGCGCGCAGCAGATTTTAGGCGTCGAACGGAGGGTCCACACGGCGGAACATCTTGCATCCGCAATGTTCTGGCTGGGTGTTCCGCAAACCGAAATCCCGCGCGCCCGATTATTTGCCGGCTCCGCGCCGGATTTGCACCCGTACGTCGTGATTCATCCCTTTGCGTCGGCTCCCGACAAGACCTGGCCTGCCGATCGATTCATCGAAGTGGCGCAGAAACTGTCGGGTCTCGAACCGGTCTTTCTTGCCGGGCCCAACGACGATGCCACTCCGTTCGAGAAGTTTCGCGTATGGAAAAATGAGCCGCTGGCGCGCGTAAAAAGCCTGATCGGGGGCGCCGCGCTGTTCATCGGAAACGACAGCGGACCGGCGCACATCGCCGCGGCGTTCGGAATTCCGGTGATCGTCATTTTCGGAAACTCCGATCCCGTCACATGGGCTCCCTGGCGCGCCGAATCGCATGTGTTGACCGGACTCGATCGCGTCAGCGTGGACGACGTACTCGCCGCCGCCAAGGTGAGGGTATGAGGGAACTTTCGCGGCTGCTCAAGTATTCGCGGCCGTACGTTCCCCATCTTGCGCTGTCCGTTTTATTAATGATGTGCGTCGGCGCGGCGCAGGGATTGACCGCGCTGCTGATCGGTCCGGTTTTCGATCGCGTGCTGAATCCGAAATCGGCCGACGCGCCGGTGCAGTTATTCAGAATTCCGCCAAACCATCCGGTTTATCTCGCCTTTCCGTTTCACATCCACAACGTCTGGACCATGATCGCCGCGGCGATCCTCACGGTCTTTCTGGTCAAAGGCGTGTGCGATTATTGCGGCAATTATCTGATCAATTACGTCGGATTTTCCGCGGTTACGGATCTGCGCCAGGACGTTTTCGAGCGCGTTCTGCGCCAGGATGCACATTTTTTCGAAAATAACGCCACCGCGCGGGTGATGTCGTCGATTATGAACGACCTCGAAAAAATTCAGGTCGCGACCTCGCACATTCTGGCGGACTGGCTGCGCCAGAGTTTTTCCGCGATCGCGCTGTTGAGCGCGGTTCTGCTCACCGATTGGCAGCTCGCCGTGGTGAGTTTGACGGTTCTGCCGTTCGTGCTGATTCCGACGGTGAAGCTGGGCCGCAGGATTCGCGGGACCACGCGCCGGGCGCAGGACGATGCGGCGGAACTGAACCAGGTCTTGCAGGAAACGCTCAGCGGCAACCAGGTGGTGAAGTCGTTCGGAGCCGAAGAAATCGAGGCCAACCGGTTTCGCGACCGCGCAGAGCGCTTGCGCAGGAGCAATCTGCGATACGTGGCGCAGCAGGCCATCGCGTCGCCGCTGATCGACTTTTTCGGGGCGGTCACCATCGTCGGATTGCTGTGGTACGCACGTGTGCAGATTCAGCGTCACACCATGACCACCGGCGATTTCACCGCTTTTGTCGTCGCGCTGCTGATGCTGTATGAGCCGGTGAAGCGCCTGGCCGGAATTCACAACATTTTCCAGCAGGCGCTCGGCGCGTCGCAAAAAGTTTTCGAATACCTCGACCGCGACCAGCAGATCACGGATCGGCCCGGCGCGCTGAAACTGGCGCGATTTGAAAAGTCGATTGCGTTCGATAACGTCAGCTTCCGTTATCCCAGCGCTCCGGAGCGCCTGGTGCTCGATTCGATTCAGCTTGAAGTCGGCGCCGGCGAAATCGTTGCGCTGGTGGGCCCGAGCGGCGCCGGAAAAACCACGCTCGCCAATCTTGTGCCGCGATTCTACGACGTCGAAAACGGCGCGGTGCGCATCGACGGGCGCGACGTTCGCGATCTGCGCCTTGCGCCGCTGCGCGAAAAAATCAGCATCGTCGCGCAGGACACTTTTCTGTTCAACGACACCGTCGCCAACAACATCGGCTACGGTTTGCCCAAGGCGACCCGCGGCGAGGTGTGCGCAGCCGCGCGCAGCGCCCTTGCCGATGAATTCATTCTGCGCATGCCGCAGGGCTACGATACGCTGATCGGAGAGCGCGGCATGAAACTGAGCGGCGGGCAGCGCCAGCGCCTGGCGATCGCGCGCGCGCTGCTCAAGAACGCTCCCATCCTGATTCTGGACGAAGCCACGTCGCATCTCGATACCGAATCCGAACGGCTGGTACAACAGGCGCTGCAAAACCTGATGGCGGACCGCACCGTGATCGTGATCGCGCACCGGCTCTCGACGGTCCGCCGCGCGAATAAAATCGCCGTGCTCGACCGCGGCCGCATCGTCGAAACCGGACGCCACGAGGAACTGGTGAATCGCGGCGGCGTGTATCAGCGATTGTACGAGCTGCAATTTCTGGAACCCCAATTTCATGAGTCCCAATTTCATGCGCAAGGCCCGGCGGTGGCTCCCTGATGCCGAACCCGCTGCGCAGCATGACCGGGTTCGCCCGTGTGCGCCGTCCGCTCGGCGAGGGCGAAATCGTGGTGAGCGTGAAGAGCCTCAATCACCGCGGGCTGGACGTGCAGGTGCACGCGCCTTCCGCCATCGATCCGTTTGAAGCATCCATTCGCGGGATGGTGAAAGCTCGCGTGTCGCGCGGGCACGTGGAAGTCCGCGTGACGCTGCCATCGGCGCCGGGCGCGTCACTGAACGGCGGCGCCGGATGGAATCGCGCGCTGCTTGGAGATTACGTGCGCGCGTTTCGCCAGGCCGCGACGGAATACGCCATCGATGCGCAGCCGGATCTGAACGCCGCGTTCCGCCTGCCGGGCGTTTTCGGGGAAAATGGCGAAGCGGAGGCGCCGGCGGGAACGGAAACGGCGCTGCTCGACGCGCTGACCGTCGCAATCGAGGAGCTGAACGTGTTTCGCGCGCGCGAAGGCGCAGAGATCGCGGCGGACATGCGCGCGCATAACGATCGCGTCGCGCACGCGGCCGACCAAATGCACCAGATCCGCGCGGGAGCGGCCGCTGCATTCCAGAATCGGCTGAATGAGCGTCTCCAGGAACTCCTCAATACCGCGCAGATCGAGCCGCACAGGCTGGCGCAGGAAGCCGCGATTCTCGCCGACCGCAGCGATATCGGCGAAGAGCTCGCGCGCTTGAAGATTCATTCGGCGCAGCTTGCCGCGCTGCTCGATTCGGGCGGTGAAATCGGAAAGAAACTCGATTTCCTGCTTCAGGAAATGAATCGCGAATCGAACACGGTTCTTTCCAAGACCGGCGGTATCGGCGACGCCGGACTGAAAATCACGGAGCTCGCGCTCGAAGCCAAGGCAGCGATCGAAAAAATCCGGGAGCAGTCGCTCAATCTCGAATGACAAGCGGGCTGGAATGACAAGCGGGCTGGAATGACAAGCGGACTCGAATGACGACCGTCTTCATTATTTCCGCGCCTTCGGGCTCGGGCAAATCGACCCTTACACGGGAGCTGATCGAGCGCGTTCCCGGCCTCCGATTTTCCGTTTCCTACACCACGCGCCCGCCGCGCGGCCAGGAGCAGAACGGCCGCGACTATTTTTTCATCTCGCGTGAGGAGTTCGACCGCCGCGTCCACAACGGGGAATTTCTCGAGCACGCCGAAGTTTTCGGCCACTGCTACGGGACCCACGCGAGCGAGCTTGATCGCGCGGCAAAAGAAGGGTTCGACCTGCTGCTCGACATCGACGTCCAGGGTGCGCGACAATTAAAAGCGAGGATTGCCGGTGCGGTGTCGATCTTTGTGCTCGCGCCCAGCCGGCAGATTCTCGAACAGCGCCTGCGCGCGCGCAGCCAGGATTCCGAGCCGGTGATCGAACGGCGGCTGCGGGACGCGGTCGCCGAGATTCGCGATTATACGCTATACGATTACGTGCTGGTGAACCGGGAGGTGGCAACGTCGGTGGAAACGCTGGTCGCCATCGTCACCGCCACGCGCAGCCGGCGCGACCGGATGGAACAACAGATCCGCCCTATCCTGGAGAGCTTTAACAATGCCTGAATCGAATTTCCGACAGACCGCCGCGAGCGTGATTCCCGACGACCCGGAAGCGAGCGCCTACCGCTTCATCATCGTCGCGGCCAAACGCGCCCGCCAATTGCAAAACGGCGCGCGCAGCTTCCTGCCGACCACGTCGAAAAAACCGACGGTCGCCGCGATGGAAGAGGTGCGGCGCGGCCTGGTGCAATACGAAGATCCCGCGACGCAGCGCGCGCAAGAGCCGCCCGTCGAAGAATAATTCCACGTCATGAACACGGTCGCGCTGGGCGTCGGCGGCGGAATTGCCGCGTATAAATCCGCGGAGCTGGCGCGCGCGCTGATGGAGCGCGGTTTCGCCGTGCAGGTGATCATGACCCGCGCGGCCTGCGAGTTCCTTCAGCCCTTGACCTTCGCCGCGCTCACGGGCAGGAAAGTCATTTCGCAGATGTTTTCCGCCGAGGATAATCTGGCGAGCGCGATCGAGCACATCCGCGTGGCACAGGAGAACGAAATCCTGGTGGTCGCCCCGGCGACTGCGGATGTGCTGGCCAAATTCGCGCACGGAAACGCGGACGATTTCTTGAGCACCATGTACCTCGCGTTTACGGGCCGCGTGGTTCTCGCGCCGGCGATGAATACCAACATGTGGAATCATCCCGCCACGCGCGAAAATATTCGCATTCTCGAAGCGCGCGGTCACGAAATCGTCGAGCCGGAAGAAGGCGAGCTGGCGTGCGGGATGGTCGGGCCGGGGAGGCTCGCCCGAATCGAGAAAATCGCCGACGCGGTCGCGAAATCGCGATCCCCGCGCAGTGCGGACTTTGAAGGCGAAACCGTGCTCATCACCGCGGGACCCACGCAGGAGCCTCTCGACGCCGTGCGCTACATCACCAATCGGTCCAGCGGCAAGATGGGTTACGCGCTGGCGGAAGAGGCCGCGGCGCGCGGCGCCCGGGTGGTGCTGATCGCGGGTCCGGTGCATCTTGCCGATCCCGCCGGCGTGCGCACGATTCACGTCCGCACCGCGCTTGAAATGCGCAAAGCCGTGCTGGAGCACCTCGCCGAAGCGAGCATTATTATGAAAGCCGCCGCGGTCGCCGATTATTATCGCTCCAACGCCCCGCGCCTCAAGGAAAAGAAAACCGCCGCGCGCCTCTCGCTCGAGCTCGATCCGACTCCCGATATTCTCGCCGAAGTCGGACGGCAGAAAGGCGACCGGCTGCTGGTCGGCTTCGCCGCGGAAACCGATCATCTGAGCGAAGAGGCCCGCCGCAAGCTCGAAAATAAGAACTGCGACATGATCGTCGCCAATCTGGTGTCGCAGGAAGGCATCGGCTTCGATTCCGACGAGAATGAAGTGTTGCTGGTCATGCGCACCGGCGAATCGATTCCGGTGGAGCGCGCGCCCAAGCGTGAAGTCGCGCGGCGAATTTTCGATGAGATGAGCCGCCTGCGCCTCGCGCTCCACGCTGCGAAATGACTCGCGACGATTTACGCCAATACCTGGAGTTTTATCGCGATTTGGGCCTAAAGGAGATTTACAACCTTGCCCCCGCGATTCCTCGCTCGGCTCGCCCGGCCGGCGATTCGATCGCGCCAACCAGCCGCGGCAGGGATGCCGCGGGCGCCGTGATTCCCCCCATCGCGCCTTCCGGCGATTCGCTTCTCAAAATCGTCGAAGACATCGGCGATTGCCGCCGCTGCCGCCTTTCCGAGCAGCGCTCGAAAATCGTTTTCGGTTCGGGCGATGAACACGCGCGCCTGGTTTTGGTCGGCGAAGGTCCCGGCGCCGACGAGGACGCCCAGGGATTGCCCTTTGTCGGACGCGCCGGCCAGCTTCTCACGCAGATGATCGACAACACCGCGTCCAAGGAAGGCATCCCCATCCGCCGCGCCGATGTGTATATCTGCAACGTGGTCAAATGCCGGCCGCCGGAGAATCGCACGCCGCTGCCCGATGAGATGGAAATCTGCGGCGAATTTCTTTTCCGCCAGCTCATGGCGATCCGGCCCAAGGCGATCTGCGCGCTCGGCTCGACCGCCGCAAAAGCGCTGCTTGCCACTAAGGACGGCGTCACCCGGCTACGGGGAACCTGGCACAAATGGCGCGATATTCCGCTGATCGTGACCTATCATCCGTCCTATTTACTGCGCCCCTATAATCAGAACGCGAAACGCGAAGCTTGGGAGGATCTGAAGAAGGTCCTGCACTACGTTTATGACTGACGGTCTATGACTAGCCGCGGTCTGTTCATCACCTTCGAAGGTCCGGACGGCAGCGGTAAATCTACTCAGCTTCGCCTGCTCGCCGCGCGGCTTCGCGACGCGGGGAAAGAAGTTTTCGAAACCGCCGAACCCGGGGGAACTCCCATCGGCATGCAGATTCGCCGCGTGCTGCTCGATTCGCAGAATCGCGAGATGCGGCCGATTACGGAGCTGCTTCTGATGTTCGCCTGCCGCGCGCAAAACGTCGATCAGTGGATTCTGCCCGCGCTCGCCGAAGGCCGGATGGTGCTCTCGGACCGCTTCACCGATTCGACGCTGGTCTATCAGGGCGTCGCGCGCGGGTTGGGAGCGGAGCTGGTTTACGAAGTCGATCGCATCGCCTGCCGTGGCCTCGCGCCCGACTTGACGCTGGTAATCGATATCGACACCGAAACCGGTTTGAAGCGAGCGCAGTCACGGAACGCGCGCACCCAGGAGATCGAAACGCGCCTGGACGAACAGGCGATCAGCTTTCACCGGCGGGTGCGCCGCGCCTACCAGCAGCTCGCCGCGGATGAGCCGTCGCGCGTGAAGCTGATCGATGGCGCGCGGCCCGTCGAAATCGTCGCCGAAGAGGTCTGGCGCGCCGTCGAGCCGCTTCTCCTCGGATAATAGAAGCGTGCTCCCGGTTCTCACCGCCGACCAGATGCGCGAAGTCGACCGGCTCACCATCGAGCGCGGCATTCCCCAGGAAACTTTGATGGAGCGCGCCGGCGCGCAGGTGGCGAAAGTGATCGAGCACGACTATTCGCCCCTTTCCGCGCAGCGCGTGATCGCGTTTTGCGGCAAGGGAAACAACGGCGGCGACGGACTGGTGGTCGCGCGGCTGCTAAGAACGAAAGTCGCGGCGCTCCAGGTGATCTCCGCCGACGCTCCCCATGACACACCGATCGATTCGCCGACGCTGATCGTCGATGCGCTGCTCGGCACCGGATTGAAAGGCCCGCCGCGCGAGCCGTATCTGAC
>JASHWA010000594.1 GCA_030044325.1 Bryobacteraceae bacterium | reverse complement strand
CGCGCTCCACCTGCGCGGCATCAGTGATATCCACCGAGGTGCGCTCAAACCCCGCTGCATCGTAACCTCGCGAGCGGAACGCGCCCATCAATTCGACGCCGAGCTGTCCGCCGCTTCCGAAAATCGCCACCCGTTCCGGCACATTTTCATTATGCCTGCGGGAGGTCAGAGTCTGTGCGGAAACCGAGCGGTCACCCGCGGCATACCTGCCGCGGCTCGCACAGAGCCGCGCCAGCAATGGCGCGGTTTTTCGTCTCTAACGCCGCGATCCCACTTCAGAACCGCGACCCGCGACGCTCTGGGAGCAGTCGCCGCTACAACCTCACGCCGGGAGTTGCGCGGGCGGTCTGTCTCTCCAAGAGCTCAGCGCAAGGCCGTAACGGCCGCGAATTCCGGTTTTCTCGAAGATGTGCTTCAAGTGGATTTTCACCGTTCCGGGACGAATCCCCAGTTCCTGCGCGATCTCCTTGTTCTTGCACCCCTGCTCGACCAGTTCGAGAACCTGCTGCTCGCGAGCGGTCAGCTCGCTGCGCGGATAGCGGTCGATGCGCGCCGGATCGCGGAACACGCAATCTTCCATCCAGCTTCGCCCGGCCGCGACAGTTCGCAGGCATCCCAGGATAGTCGTTAGCGAGGCGGTTTTCCGTAAAATACCGCGTGCACCGGCCTGAAGAAATCGGAGAGCCTCGGCCTCGGTGACCGAAACACCCCATACGATCACGCTCATGCGGCGCGCCTCGGAAAGCGTCTCGCCCTCCGGCGGGAGCGTCATCCAGTCCAGGATCCCTTGCATCCCGAATGCCTTGTCCACGATCAGAATGCCCGGTCCCTGCTCGCGCGCAATCTCGATCGCGCGAGTGAGGGACTGCGTGCCTTCCATGAAGTTCAAATCCGGCGTCGACGCGAGCAGCGTGCGGATGCCTTCGGTGGTCGCCGGCTGCGGATCGCAGACCCACACGCTTATCGAATCCACGCCGTTTGCCTTGCCGTTCACAGAGCTTAGGTTGCTTAGAGTCACGTTTCGCCTTTTCCGTGCTGTTTTCCTGCTGTACGGACTTATCGTCCCGGACTATCTCTCTTTTAGTTCGCGGAAGGGCCATGTGCTCTCATGTTATGATCGCTTCGAGTCGAAATATTTCTTTGGAAAGATTTCCAAACTGGTTCTCTGGATCCCATGCCGAATTCTGACGCCGCATCCTCGTTTCGCCGGCGCGCGGTGATCATCAGCCCCAATTCGAGCCTGGTGGAGGAACTGGAACCCCTTTTACAGCAGCACTTAGCGGGAAGTCAACCGGCCAAGCTGCAAGTCTACCCGTCGCCGCGCGACATCGCCGCAACCTTTTCGGGCGGACCCCAACTGCTGTTTCTCGACGTTGTTTCAGACCGGGAGCAGGGACTTCAGCTTTTGACCGAAATCTCCCGCTCGGGCGCTTCGGTCCAGGTGATCGCGCTGCTTTCCGGAAACGAACCCGATCTGATCCTCCGCTGCCTGCGCGCCGGAGCGCTGGATTTTCTGTTGCAGCCGTTCAGTTTGGATCAGATCGAGGCGGCCATGACCAAGCTCGCCCGCCTCCAGCCCAGTGCCGAAGCGCCCGGGCGCGAGCCCGCCAAAATCTACGCCGTCATGCCGGCCAAGGGGGCCTGCGGCGCCACCACCGTCGCATGCAATCTGGCGTATCAATGGAAGCGGCTGGGATATAAGAGGGTCCTGCTGGCCGATCTCGATCCGCTCGCCGGAACCACTTCGTTTCTGCTCAAGGTCAAATCGACCTACAGTTTTCTCGATGCCTTGACCCACGCAAGCGAGCTCGATGCCGACCTGTGGAACGGGATGGTCACCAGCGCCAGCGGGATCGATGTGCTGCTCGCGCCCGAGCTGATGGTGGAAGGGACGCAGGAAATGCGCGATCCGGCGCCCATTCTCGAATACGCGCGTCATGCCTACGACGCCGTGGTGGTGGATACCGGCGGCGTCTACGGCGAGTGGAACCTGAACGCGGCGCGCATCGCCAACGAGCTTCTGCTGGTGACCACCAATGAGCTTCCGGCGCTGCAAGCCGCTCAGCGGGCGCTGTCCTATCTCGACACCAACCGCATCGGGCGCTGGAAGATCCGGCTCCTGGTGAATCGCTATCATCGCGACATCGGGCTGAGCCGCGAAGTGATCGGCACCGCCCTGCACACCGAGGTTTTCGATATCCTGCCGAGCGATTATGAATCGATTCAGAAGGCCCTGATGGAAGGCAAGCCCGCGCCCTCCAACACGGCATTCGGAAAAGCCGTGATCCAACTGGCGGACCGGCTGGGCGGGCGGCGCGAGCAGGCCAAGAAGAACACCTCGCTGGGCGGCTTGCTGGGGTTGTTCAGCAAGACGTCGAAATCGACGTGACCGTCCGACAGCGGCAGTGGTTCGTAGTTCGTGGTTAGCAGTTCGTCGCCGGCTGCGAAATTTCGCCGCTCGAGCACAACCGTCGACAAACCACACACCACACACCGCTAACCAAACTACTCAAGTCACTCCGCGCGCAGCGTGTCGGCGGGGTTCAGGCGCAGGATTCGGGATGCCGGGATCAGGCTCGCGATGAGCGTCGCAGCCAACAGTCCTGCGGCTACGGCGGCGAACGTGACCGGGTCGGCGGCGCCGATTCCGTAAATGTAGCTTTTCAAGAACCGTTCGAGGCCGAGCGCGGCGGCGCTGCCGGCGATCGCTCCGGCGAGCACCGAAACAAGTCCCGGCCGCAGCGCGAGATTCATCGCCTGCCCGGCCGAGGCGCCGAGCGCCATGCGGATTCCCAGCTCGCGTGTTCGCCCGGTCACCAGATTCGCGATCAGGCCGTAAATTCCGAGCGCAGTCAGCAGGATCGCGAGGCCGCCCAAGGAATCGATCAGCGCGGCCATGAAGCGCTGCTCCTCGAGCGAAGCGGATTTCAGGTCGTTGAAGGAGCGGAATTCGGCGATGGGAACCAGCGGATCGGCCGAGCGGGTCGCGTCTTGAATCGCGGCGATGGTTTCGCGATCGGAGAGCGAAGTGCGGACGATCCAGCTTGGCGAAAACCAGGTGTGCAGCGTCTGGAGGGTTTTGTCGTTGAAATAAGTTGCCGGAACAAAGATGGTCGGCACGCGGGCAACGGGCGCGAAATTGCCCCATCCCGCACGCTTTTCGAGAACGCTTCCCACCACGCCCACGATTTGAGCGGGCGCCTTGTCCCCCAAACCGATCCCTTGCCCCACGGCCTGCCGATCTTTCATATAGCGATTCACAAACGCATCGTTGACCATCACGACCAGTGAATTCGCGCCGTCGGAAGCATTCAACTCGCGACCGGATAGCAGCGGAATGCGCAGCGCGCGGAAATACTCGGGCGTAATGTAGACCATGTTGGTGGTCTGCCAGTCACTGCCGGACAGGCGAAAGCCGGTGTTGAGCGCGCGTTCGTAAGGCAGGGTCAGGCCGACCGCGGCCGCTTCGATTCCCGGCGTTTCATGCAGCCGCTCGATCACGCGATAGTAATATTGGTTCACTTTTTCGGCATTCGCGTAGCGCGCGTCCGACATGGAAAAACGCGCCGTCAGGACGTGCTTGGGGTCGAAGCCGGGGTTCAGGTTCCATAAGTACAGGAACGAGCGCAGAAGCAGTCCCGCGCCCACCAGCAGCGGGACCGCGAGTGCCACCTGCCCGCCGACCAGCATCCCCAGCGAAACGAAGCGCCGTTTCCCCGCGACGCTGCGCGACCAAGTTTGCGCCCGCAGGCCGGTTCTCGAAGCCTGCCACGCAGGTATCAGGCCGAACGCGATTCCGGCGATCAGCGTCAACGCGAATGTCGCGATCAGCACGCGCCAGTCGAGATCGGCGAATTGAAGGTAGTCAAACGTATTCTTACCGAGCGTCCGGAGAGCGTCCAGCGCCGCCCATCCCATGGCGACCCCGGCGATTCCGCCGAAAATTCCCAGCGCCACGCTTTCCACCAGCAATTGCCGGATCACCCGGCCAGGCGACGCGCCGAGCGCCAGGCGCGTGGCGATTTCGCTGGAGCGCGCGGATGCCCGCGCCAGAAGCATTCCCCCGATATTCACGCATCCCAGCACGAACACCGCCGCGACCGCGATCCATAGAATCTTGAGCGGCTCGCGCAGATCGCTGGTGAGCGCTTCCTGAAGGCCGACGATCCCGATGGTCACGCCGGAATTTTTTCCATACGAGCCGCGCGCGCGGACTTCATCGGTCAGCAGCGCGAGCTGCGATCGCGCTTCGGCGAACGTCGCGCCGGGGCGCAGCCGCGCGATCATCCCGTAGTTCGATCCGCTGCCTTCGCCTTTGGTGGACGGCCGCAGCGGAGTCCATACGTCGCCTTCCAACAGGAACGCGAACCCGGCGGGCATCACGCCGACCACGGTGTATGGTTCGCCGCGCAGCAGAATTCCGCGGCCCATGATGTTTCGATCGCTGTGAAAATACCTTTTCCAGGCGGAATCGCTCAAAATGACAGCGCCCGCTCCGCCGTTGCGATCTTCATCCGCCGAAAATTCGCGTCCGGCTTGCGGAGCTACACCCAGAACACGAAAAAATCCGGCGGAAACGCGCTGCTGCTGCACCAGGACACCGCTGCCGTTGACGCCCATGTTCACTCCATGGCCGAATCCGGCGCCGAACAGCGCGACTTCAAGCGACGGCACGCGGTCGCGCACCAGCTCCCAAGTGACGCCATCGGCGCTGGTTTCAAAGCCGTCGCCGTGCGGGAACATCGAAACGACGTAGCCCAGCCGTTCCGGGTGCGCATAAGGCAGCGGCCGCACCATCGCGGCGTTGACGACCGAAAGCACAGCCGTGTTCGCGCCGATACACAGCGCCAGGATGACGATCACGGTGAGCGAAAAGGTCCAGTTTTTGGCGATCAGTCGGAGAGCGTAACGCAGGTCATGCATAAATCCTCAGACGTTATACTTGCATTACTGTTCCATGGTTTCAGTAGACGGCCCGGCCTCGCCGCCTACTCCTGTCCCCCCGCTATGGGGCTGACAGAACGGTAAAATTTCCCGCGAATCCCGGAACATGGACATTAGACCGAAATTTTGGTCGATACGATCTTTCCTTCCGCTTTAGCTTCGACGGGTTAGAAAATCCTTCCGCGCGGCATCCGTCTTCGCGTAAAATGCAGGATCTTTTGCGCGAGCTTCCTGGCGCATACGCTCGAATTCGGCTTCCTGCCGCTCCAGATACTCATCCACCTCGGCCCGGCGCGCCTGGTATTACCGGATCGCGGAATCGATCTGATCCAGGCTCGGCGACGTGAACGATCCAGCGATTCGTATCGGCGATTCGCCGCGCAGCCAGGCGTAGACTACCGAATCGAGCGAGACGCGCGATCCGGGGACCTACAGCCCGCCGTTGCGTTCCTCGGCCTAATCCATGCTTTCAGTATGGATCGTGTTACACTGAACCTGATTTGGTTTCCCTCCGGTAACCATATATCCCCTTGGAGGAATTGGGCAAGTGGCTGATCGAATGCGGCATATTTTCACGTCCGAATCGGTGACCGAAGGACACCCGGACAAAATGGCGGACCAGATTTCGGACGCCGTGCTCGACGCGGTGCTGACGGACGATCCGCATGGCCGCGTCGCCTGCGAAGTGCTGGTGACCACGGGAATCTGCGTCGTCTCGGGCGAGATCACTACGAAAACCTATGTCGATGTTCCCAAGCTGGCGCGCTCGGTGATCCATGAAATCGGCTACACGGACGCGGAAATGGGATTCGATTCGAAGACCTGCGGGGTGCTGAACACGATCCAGAGCCAGTCGCCGGATATCGCCATGGGCGTGGATACCGGCGGGGCGGGCGATCAGGGATTGATGTTCGGATTCGCGTGCGATGAAACGCCGGAGCTGATGCCCATGCCGATCATGCTCGCGCACAAGCTGGTTCGCCAGTTGAGCGAGGTGCGGCGGGCGGGGCGGCTCGATTTCCTGCGTCCGGACGGCAAGAGCCAGGTGAGTATCGAATACATGGACGGGCGGCCCGCGCGAATCGACGCGGTGGTGGTTTCCACCCAGCACGATGACGACGTGACCACGGAAACACTGCGCGCGGAAGTGAAAAAGCACATTATCGATCCGG
>JASHWA010000593.1 GCA_030044325.1 Bryobacteraceae bacterium | reverse complement strand
GGTCTCCAGGTAAGTCCTGAGGGCGACGGCGTTGTTGTGTTCGAGGTCGCGAGAGCTGTAAAGCAAGGTTACCGAGCCGCGTTTAGCGGCGTTCAGAATCGGCTCCCAGGCTTCCGGCTGTTGTTCAAGCTCCGCGAAATACTTGTGCTGAAACTCGGCCCATTTGTCAGGATCATGAGAAAACCACTTCCGCAACTGATCGCCAGGGCCAACCGCCTTCTGCCACGCCTCCATTTGGATGTCGGTCTTTCGAAGACCTCTGGGCCAGAGCCGCTCTACGAGAAATCGGTGGCCATCGCCTAGCTCGTCCTTATCGTATACGCGCTTTAACTGAATCATGGAATACCACCTGTTGGGCACTCTATCACCTCTCTCCCGCCTGTGAACCGCTGTCGAATTTCTTTCATTTGGTGACTTAAGTCACTGAGCTTCTCCCGCTCGAACCTTACCCTCGAATCAGAGGCAGCGCGGGCGCTGTCGGAAATGAGCAGGGGAAAATGTCCACGAGAATCTTGCCATTGTTATTCTTTGGCGCGCTACCGTCAGTACTCGCCCAGCCCGCGGCGGACCCGCTGACGATCGGCGATGTGGTGGTCTCCGGCTCTCTGCGGACGCGAGTGGAGGCGTGGGACTGGTTTCAAGGGAATGCCAACAACGAGTACGCGTTCTCAGACTCGATCTTCCGCCTGAGCTTGTCCCAGTCCACCACGACATACGACTGGCGGTTGGAGTTCGCGCTTCCGTTCCTGGTCGGGTTGCCGGACAATGCGATTGCCCCCGGAGCTCAAGGGCAATTGGGTCTGGGCGCGGCCTACTTTGCCGCCAACAGCAGCAGCACCAACGCCGCGCTTCCTTTCGTCAAACAGGGTTTCATCGATTTCAAGAACCTCGGCGGTGTCGAAGGCCAATCGCTGAAAGTTGGCCGAACCGAATTTAACGATGGAACCGAAATCACGCCGAAGAACCCGACATTGGCTGCCCTCAATCGCGACCGGATATCCAGCCGCCTGCTCGGGAACTTCGCATTTTCCGATGTTGGCCGGAGTTTGGACGACATCGAATACTCGCTGGACGGATCGAAGTTGAATCTTACGTTTCTCGGCGCTCGCCCGACCCGTGGCGTGTTTCAAGTGGACGGTTGGGGCGAGCTCAACATCAACGTATTCTATGGCGCGCTGACCGGCCAATTCGGCGGGAAAAAGCATGCCAGCGAATGGCGAGTCTTCGGCCTCGGCTATAGCGACTATCGCAATGGCGTCCTCAAAACCGATAACCGTCCCCTGGCTGTTCGCCGCGCAGACACCGGCTCTATCGACATCGGCACGTATGGTGGACATTTTCTTCACGCGACGGAAACGAGCGCGGGCATTTTCGATGCGATGTTCTGGGGCGCGCTTCAAAACGGCTCCTGGGGCAGTCTTGCGCAGCGCTCGGGAGCGTTCGCGGCTGAGGCAGGGTGGCAGCCACCCATTCTCTCGCGCATCAAACCCTGGATTCGCGGCGGATACGATTACGGTTCGGGCGACAAGAATCCAAACGACGATACGCACGGCACTTTCTTCCAGATCCTGCCTACGCCGCGCACCTACGCCCGCTTCCCCTTTTTCAACATGATGAACCTGCGGGATACGTTCGGAGAAGCCGTGCTCAGACCCTCCAAGCGCTTGACGATTCGGAGCGACGTCCATTCACTCGCACTGGCGAGCTCGAATGACCTGTGGTACTCGGGCGGCGGCGCGTTCCAGCCGTGGACGTTCGGATACACGGGCCGCTCTTCTAACGGCCACTCTGGTCTGGCTACCTTGTACGATGCCAGCGCCGATCTTAACTGGAATCGCTATTTCTCGACCGGGCTGTATTACGGCTATGCGGCCGGCAAGGCCGTCATACAGTCCATTTATCCGAACGGCGCGAGCGCAAATTTCGGCTATCTCGAGCTGACTTTCAGGTTCTGATGAAAACAGCCATCTCAGCGCTGAACACTTTTCGGCTCCAATGGATTCGGGAACAGGTCCGGATCGAACTTGGCGCCGTGCAGGCGGCGAAATTCTTTTTCGATCAGAATATCGAGCTGTTTCCCGCCGCCAAGTTCGCGCCGCCCGCTGATGGCGACTTCTTCGCTCTCGCACCATCGTCGAGCGATCGAGACTGGAACCTGAATCATAATCGCCCCCTCGCCGATCTGGACGATGAGCGAAGGCCCGCGGCCAGTCTCAAGAGCGTAACGGAGGCGCTGGCTGGGATCGGACCCGAACTCGAAAACGGACTCGACCGCACCATCGCTCGCAAAACGGCCGACTTCGCTTCGGGTCAGCCGGAGGCGGATCGAGTTGTTATGAATTCTCAGTTTCATTGGCTTCGAAATTGCATTTTGCACGCCGTTGTGAGCCTGATCGCAAGAATTCCCTCGAAGCCTTTTTCACGCAAGGCCTTTCCCGAGCGTCTACGGCGAAGTGGGACAAGGAATCCATTGGGTGCTGGCGCCCAATCGCCTTGCGCTAAATCGCGCGGATTCCCAACCTCGCGATGGGGACTTTGCCTGATCTTCTCAAGCCTCATCGGCGTCGCGTACGCCCAGGATGCCGCGAAATTCTATAAGCAAAATTGCGCCGCCTGCCACAGCGTCGGTGGCGGAAAAAGGATCGGACCGGACTTGAAGGACGTCACGGCACGGCAGAGCCGCGAATGGCTGGTGCGTTTCCTTGAGGACCCACAGGCTGTGGCCGCGTCCGACGATGTTTACGCGAGAAAGATCGTTGCGGAATCGCACGGCATGATCATGCCTAAAATCGGCGGCGTCGACTCGGCTCGCGCTGAGGAGTTGCTGACATTTATCGAAAGCGAATCGAGCGGCGGGGGATCGCAATCGCCCAATACAGTGCCGGCTGAGGCGTCATTCACCGCGTCCGAGGTCGCGCGCGGCAGAGAGATTGTCCTCGGATCGAAGCCGCTTTCAAATGGAGGCCCGGCTTGCATTTCCTGTCACACGTTGAGTGGATTGGCGGCTCCAGGGGGAGGCCGCCTCGGGCCGGACCTGACACATTGCTATGACCGCTTCGGCGGCCGCAGAAATCTCACCGCCTGGCTCACTTCGCCCGCGACGCCAACCATGCAGGCGGTTTATCAGGCGCAGCCGCTCCAGCGCGATGAGATCGTTGCTCTCAGCGCGTATTTCGAAGCGCAATCCAAGCAACCGGTCAAAGCACGACGCCAATCGACCTTTGTTCTCTTAGGAATCTGCGGGAGCCTCGCCAGTCTGGTGCTGCTCGATGGCGTGTGGCGCGGCCGCCTGCGAGCGGTGCGGCGTCCGCTGGTGGCAAGGAGGCGAGCGTAAATGACTAAACCCAACGGCAGCCTGCATTGGATTAAAGACGAGAAGAACCCCGCATTGCGCGACTGGGAGCAGTTTTATCGCAATCGCTGGCAGCACGACAAGATCGTTCGCAGCACGCATGGCGTGAACTGCACGGGTTCATGTACCTGGCAGATTTATGTAAAGGATGGGATCGTCACCTGGGAAATGCAGGGACTCGATTACCCGAGCCTCGAAGCCGGCCTGCCTCCATATGAGCCGCGCGGCTGCCAGCGCGGAATTTCTTTTTCCTGGTATCTGTACAGCCCGCTGCGGGTGAAATATCCCTATGTGCGCGGCGCGCTGCTCGATTTATGGAAGGCGGCGCGCGCGATTTATGCCGATCCGGTGGAAGCCTGGAAATCGCTGGTGGAAAATCCGGAGGCGCGCGCCAGCTGGCAAACAGCGCGCGGCAAAGGCGGGCTGCGAAGGATCGATTGGGATAGTATCGTCGAGCTGATCGCGGCTTCGAACGTCTACACCATTCAGAAGTACGGCCCGGATCGCATCGCCGGATTTTCGCCGATTCCCGCGATGTCGATGATCAGTTACGCGGGCGGCGCTCGAATGCTCCAGTTGATGGGCGGCGTATCGCTCTCATTCTACGATTGGTACTGCGATCTGCCGCCCGCGTCGCCAGAAACCTGGGGTGAACAGACTGACGTCGCCGAATCGGCCGACTGGTACAACGCCAAACTGCTTGCCGTGGTCGGCTCGAACCTGAGCATGACTCGCACGCCGGATTGCCACTTCGCTGCGGAGGCTCGCCACAACGGTACGAAGATGTGGGTGTTCACTCCCGATTTCAGCCAAGTCTCGAAGTACGCGGATGAGTGGATCGCCATCAATCCCGGCCAGGACGGTGCATGGTGGATGGCGGTGAATCATGTCCTGCTGAAGGAATTTCACCACGACAATCCCGAGCCGACTTTCCTCGACTACGCGAAAAAGTTCACTGATGCCCCGTATCTCGTCGAAGTCCAGGAGTCGAACGGCGCGTTTAAAGCCGGCCAGATGCTGCGCGCCAATCGGCTTGACCCATATAAAGACGTCGAAAACGGCGATTGGAAGTTCCTGATGTGGGATGAGCGCGACCAACGGCCGAAAATGCCGATGGGCAGTTCCGGATTCCGCTGGGGTCAAAAAAAGGGCGAATGGAACCTCATGCTGCGCGATCCTGTGGATCAGACTGACATTCATCCGGCGCTGACCTTTTTCGGCGAGACGACGGTCGATGTCGATCTGGACAATTTTGCGCAAGGTAAGACGCTGAAGCGCGGCGTTCCGGTGAAGCGAATTCGGACCGCGGACGGCAGCGAGGTTCTGGTCGCCACCGTTTACGACTTGCTGATGGCGCAATACGGGGTGCCGCGCGGTCTGACCGGCGAGTATCCGGAAAATTATGGCGATGAATCCGCGCCGTACACTCCCGCATGGTCTGAAAAATACACTGGCATCTCGCGCGGCGTCTTGATCCGCTTCGCACGCGAGTGGGCCAGCACCGCGAAACTGACCGGCGGCAAATGCACCATCATCATCGGCGCCGGCGTCAATCACTGGTATCACAACAACCTGATGTA
>JASHWA010000592.1 GCA_030044325.1 Bryobacteraceae bacterium | reverse complement strand
TTCGCCGCTTTCGGCTCGATCGGCCTCATCTGGTGCTTTTTGTTTTCGCGCTGGTTTCGCAATCGCCCGGCGGACCATCCCTCCGTGAACGCTCGCGAGCTGGCGATCATCGGCAATCCGGACATCGCGCATGCCGGCGCGCCGTGGCGAAGACTGATCGCCAGCCGCGCCGTGTGGCTGCTGTGCGTCCAGTATTTCTGCGTCTCTTTCGGCTGGTATTTCTATATCACCTGGCTGCCGACCTATCTTCAGGAATTCCGCCGGCTGAGCGCGGCAGAGGCGGCGCGGCTGGCGATTTTGCCGCTGCTGTTCGGGGGATTCGGGGCGCTGATTTCGGGCGCGATCTCGTCGCGCGCTCCGGGTGCGCGGCGCGCGGTCGCGATCGGCGGTTTGCTGGGCGCCGGCGCGCTGATTCTTGCTGTCACCCGAATCGGCGCAGCCGCGCCCGCGATGATCGTCATGGGACTCGCCAGTTTCGCAAACGACCTCGCCGTTCCCGCCGCGTGGCACGCGTGCATGGACGTGGGCGGGAAATTTTCGGGCACGGTTTCGG
Source organism: Bryobacteraceae bacterium (assembly GCA_030044325.1). GTDB lineage: Bacteria > Acidobacteriota > Terriglobia > Bryobacterales > Bryobacteraceae > Palsa-187. The sequence goes on along the minus strand of JASHWA010000592.1, from coordinate 7,936 downwards.
GATCGATGAACACGATGGGCAACCTCGCCGGGTTCGTCGCGCCGGTTTTCGGCGGTTTCCTGCTCGATCGCACGCACGGCGACTGGAACCTGCTGCTGATCGTCATGGCCGCGGTCTATGCCGGCGGCGCAGCGTGCTGGCCGTTCATCGAGAGCGGCGAGTCGCTGGGGGACTGACGCGTGAGCAAGCGGAATTTCCGGCGCGGCGCTATTGAATTGAAATACTTGAAGATCGGCCCGTGCGGCGAGCCGCGCAAACACGCGCTTGAGTCGATTTTTCCAGGAGAAACAGGCGTTCGCGAAGCTCAAGTTATGGTACCCTCTTACGTGACGCGGGGATTTCCCCTCCTTGCCGACTAATCAGAGATTGCTCAAAAAAGGGGACAGACTACTCTGTCCCGGACGCAGACTGTTGGAACTGTACCGAGGGGCGGGCGTGGACAGAGCTGTCTGTCCCTTTTTTTGAGCAACCTTCTTAATACGAACATTTTTATATGAATTTGCGGTCGCTGTTCAGTTTGTTCTCATCCGATCTCGCCATCGATCTCGGAACTGCCAACACGCTGGTTTACGCGAAGGGCAAAGGGATCGTGGTGAACGAGCCCTCGATTGTCGCCATCAATAAGACCACCGGTGAGGTGGAAGCGGTGGGCAAGGAAGCGAAGGAGATGCTGGGGCGCACGCCCGGCAACATCGTCGCCATCCGTCCGATGAAAGACGGCGTGATCGCCGATTTCAAAGTCACCGAGCGCATGCTGAATTATTTCATTCAGAAAGCGCACGGCCGGAAAATGCTGGTGCACCCGCGCATCATCATCGGCGTGCCGAGCGAGATTACGCAGGTGGAAAAGCGCGCGGTGATCGATTCGGCTTATCACGCCAAGGCGAGCGAAGTTTACCTGGTGGAGCAGGCCATGGTCGCGGCCATCGGCGCGGGGCTGCCCATCACGGAACCCTCCGGCAACATGGTGGTGGATATCGGCGGAGGAACCACGGACGTCGCGGTGATTTCGCTTTCGGGGATCGTCTATTCGCGCTCGGTTCGCGTGGCGGGGAACGAGATGGACGACGCCATTATGCAGTACATGAAGCGCAAATACAACCTGCTGATCGGCGAAACCACGGCGGAGAAGGTCAAGATGCAGGTCGGCTCGGCCTACACTTTGGAAAAGCCGCTGACCATCGAAATTAAAGGACGGAATCTGATCGAAGGCGTTCCGAAGACGATCACGGTGGACGACAGCGAGATTCGCGAGGCGCTTTCGGAATGCGTGGCGACCATCATGAACGCCATCCGCGTGGCGCTGGAGCGGACGCCGCCGGAGCTGTCGGCCGATATCAGCGATCGCGGCATCGTGCTGACGGGCGGCGGGGCGCTGCTCAAGAATCTGGACAAGAGAATCCGGCAGGAAACGGGCCTGCCGGTGTCGATCGCCGAGGATCCGCTGGCGTCGGTGGTGTTGGGAACGGGCAAGATGCTGACGGAGTTCAAATTGCTAAGGCGGATTGCGATCGAGTAGTTTGCCCGTGAAGCAAGGTGAGTCAAGGTGAATGGTTACCTGCGTTTACTCGCGTTCCTTCACGGCCAATACAATTGCGCGATAGTGGTAGAAGTTACGCGGCATGGAATTTCTGCTCAACCGGTATCGCAATTTGACGGTGCTGCTGCTGGCGGTAGTGGCGCAGCTGGTGCTGCTCGCCTATCAGGTAAAAAGTAACGGCGAGGTGCGGCTGATCCGGGTTTGGGCGGTGACCGCGGTGACTCCGCTCGCGCGCGTGATTGAAACGGCGCGCAGCGCGACCTCGCATTTCTTCAGCGATTATTTCGTCCTGCTGGATGTGCGCGAAGAGAACCAGCGCATGCAGAACGAACTGGACCGGATCGAGATGGAGAACCAGTATCTGCGCACGCAGCTGGATACGGCGGAACGGGCCAAGGCGCTGCAGATCTTCCAGGCGAGCTCGCCTTCCAAAACGCTCGCGGCGCACGTGATCGGCAATGGAACCGGCTCCGGCGCGAAGGTGGTGATCGTCGACCGGGGATCGGTGAGCGGAGTTCAAAAAGGAATGGCGGTGATCGAGCCTTACGGGATCGTGGGGAAGGTGGTGGACGTGTATCCGACGGCCGCGTTCGTGCTGCTGATCACCGATCCGACCTTCGCCGCGGGGGTGATTTCAAACAAGAATCGCGTGCGCGGAACGCTCAAGGGCCAGGGACACAGCACGGTGATCGTGGATTACGTCGAGAACGAGCAGAAGCTCGATCCGGGCGAGTGGTTTTACACCTCGGGCGACGATCGAATTTTTCCCAAAGGGCTGCCGGTGGGTGAAGCGGCGGTGGTTCGGCCGGGCAAGACACACAAGGAAATCTTCGTGACGCCGAGCGGTTTTCAGAACGGTCTCGAAGAAGTGCTGATCGTGATGGACGGCGTGCACGGAAATATTCCGGAGGCGCCGGCCAACGATCAGCGCGATCAGCCGGTGCATCTGCTGGCTCCGCCGCCGGCCGAGCCCTCCGAAATCAGCGCCGCGCCGGCGGGAGCATCCGGTGCGACCGGAATGCCGGCGATGCCCACCGGCGCGACGCGAACCGGTCCGGCCTCCGACGCCGACCGGATCGTCGAAGAATACCGCAGAATCGGCGAAGCCGAAAAGCACGTCTATGGCGAACGCGGCACCGGCGCGCCGGATTACAACGCGCCCGCCGGCATCACCCGCACCGATCCGAAACCGGCCGACGCAAAACCGAAAGACCCGGCCAAGCAGAATCCATGACCGAGTTTTCCGAAGCCTTCCTGGAGCCTCGCAAAAAGGATCGCATTTCGAAATTCAACATCGCGGCGATTGTGCTGATTCCGCTCGCGGCGATTCTGTTCCAGGTTTACGTTCCGCGCTTTGTCACCTATCTTTCTTATCTCGAGCTGCCGCTGCTGGTGACCGTGTATTTCGCGCTGATGCGCCGGTCTCCGGTGCAGGGCGTATTGTTTGGCGCGGGGATCGGCCTGGCGCAGGATTCGCTTTCGTCGCATCCGCTGGGGATGTTCGGGATCGTCAAGACGCTGGTGGGGTATTTCGCGGCCTCAGTGAGCCAGCGCTTCGACGTGGACAATCCGCTGGTGCGGCTGGTGCTCGCATTTTTCTTTTTTTTCTTCCACCAGTTTTTTTACTGGGTGCTTTCGCGGGCGCTGCTGGGCGAAGTGGTGCCGTTCGAGCTTCAACAGACGCTGGTGCTGGCGATTTTGAACGCAGTGGTCGCGGTGCCGCTGTTTCATATTTTGATAAGCTGAGAATTAACGCGTGAAGTAACGTGCTACCCACCGAGGAACAACGCGCGCAGCCGGACGCCCCGGCCCGGATCTTCAAAGACGACACGCGCTTTGCGCTCGGCCGAATCGCCGTTTTCCAGTACGCCGCGGTCACCATTTTTTTCGTTCTGATCACGGGATTCTGGGTTTTGCAGATTCGCGACCGGCAATCCAACAATGAGCTGGCCGAGCGCAACCGCGTCAAGACCGTCCCGCTGCTTGCGCCGCGCGGAAAAATCCTCGATCGCGACGGCCGCGTGATCGTCGATAATCAGCCCACCTTCACCGTTCGCCTGACCCGCGAGAATCTCCGGATGGAGCACATCCCCGCGATCGCGGCGGGGCTCAATCTCGATCCCGACGACCTGCGCGCGCGCGTGATCCGCATCCAGCACCAGCCCAAATACGTCCCCATGACGCTCAAACAGGGGTTGACGCCGGGTGAGCTGGCATTCGTCGAATCGCATCGCGATCCGGAGACCTTTCCGGAGCTCGAACTGATCCAGAGCCAGGGACGATTGTATCCGCGCGACGGATTCGCCGCGCACGTGATCGGGTATGTGGGCGAAGTGAGCGAGCAGGAGCTGAACAGCGCGGATTTCGCGAAATACTCGCAGGGCGATATCGTCGGCAAGTTCGGGCTGGAGCGGCAGTACAACGACATTCTGACCGGCGTCGACGGGCAGCGCCGGGTGGTGGTGGACAGCCTGGGAGTCGAGCGGCAGCGCCTGGAAAACACCGATCCGGTTCCCGGCCACGCGCTCCAGTTGACCATCGATCTGGATTTGCAGGCGGTGGCGGAGCTGGCGATGGAGGGGAAGCGGGGCGCCATCGTGGCGCTCGATCCGCGCAACGGAGAGGTGCTGGCGATGGTGAGCCGCCCGGCCTTCGATCCCAATCTGTTCGCCACGCGTATCCGCAACGACGACTGGAAAGCGCTGACCGGCGATCCGCAGAATCCGCTGATGAATCGCGCGATTCAGGCGCAGTTCGCCCCCGGCTCGACGTTCAAGCCGATCGAGACCGTCGCGGCGCTCGACACCGGAACCATCGACGAAAATTTCACGGTGGTATGCAACAAGGGCGCGACCTTCTACGGCCACTTCTACCATTGCGACGAGCGTCACGGCGCGCTCAACCTGCACCAGGCCATCGTGCATTCCTGCGACACGTATTTCTACACCGTCGGCAACAAGCTGGGCATCGACGCGATCGCGGAATATGCGGACATGGCCGGCCTGGGAAAGAGAACCGGCATCGATCTGCCCGGCGAGGCGTCCGGGCTGATGCCTTCGCCCAAGTGGAAGCTGCAAACGCAGCATGAAAAATGGTACGCGGGCGAAACCATTTCGGTGGCGATCGGGCAGGGCGCGGTGCAGGTGACGCCCATTCAGCTCGCCACCGCCATCGGCGGCATCGCGGAGGGCGGCGTGTGGTACAAACCTCACCTGGTGAGAACGGATACGCAGCCGGAGCCACTGCGCCGCGCGACCTGGGGCGCTTCGGCGATCGCGGCTTCGGTGAACGGAATGTGCGGAGTGGTCAACGAAGGCGGCACGGGATCGTCGGCGCGCATCAACGGAATCGAGGTGTGCGGCAAGACCGGGACGGCGCAGAAAGTTTCGCTCGATCTGGCGAAATCGGGCAAGGTGGGAAGGGACCTGGCCAAGGAAAACGGATGGTTCGTGGGGTTCGCGCCCAAGGACAATCCCGAAATCGTAGTGGTCGCGCTGTGGGAAGCGAGCGGCCACGGCTACGCTTCGGCGCCCATCGTGCGCGACGTAATCAAGGCGTATTTCGACAAGAAAGCGCGCCTGGCGATGCCCAAGCCGCAGCAGATCGCGTTGTTCCTGCGGCCGCAATAAGCCCCCTCCCGCGCGATATGGCATAATGTAGCCGGTGTCCCGCATCAGAGAACTCGAGAGCCGGCTCGAGCGTACCGAACAGCAGCTTCGATTACTCCAACAGATCAGCCGTTTCATGGCGCGCGACATGAGCCTTGCCGAAGCCTTCGAAGGCATCGTGTCGCAGGTGGTGGAGTTCATGGAATGCGACTCCTGCCTCCTGTATCTGTTGCGCGACAAGGAGCTGGTGCTGTGCGCCTCCAACAACCCGCAGCCCTCCACCATCGGGCGCGTGCGCCTCAAGATGGGCGAGGGGTTCACCGGCTGGGTCGCCAAGGAGCGGCGGCTGCTATCGATTTCCCGGGAGGCGTATCTCGATCCGCGCTTCAAACGCTTTTCCGATCTTCCCGAAGACACGTATGAGGCGTTTTTGTCCGCGCCGGTGATCGCGCGAAATCGGGTCGCGGGGGTGATCAACGTCCAGCATCGCGAACCGCACTTCCATTCCGGAGGGGAGATGGAGCTGCTGACCACGGTCGGCGAGCAGGCGGGGTGTCTGGTCGCGCTGGCCTGCGCCGATCCGCGCCTGATCGGCTCGACCGACGTTCTGGACCTGGTAATGGCGCCGGCGCGCGCCCAGTGAAGGTAACCCTGTGATGTTTCGAGCAGCCCTCTGTCTTGCCGCGCTGACGTTCGCGCAGCTATGCCCGCCGCTCGCCGCGGCCGAGCGCTGGAAGGTGCAGTACTTTTTCGACGAACTGCACAAGACGTTGTTCATCGAGGATCTGGCTTTCCCCTCCGCCACGCACGGAATCGCGGTCGGAACGGTGCTCGACGACGAGGGCGGCTCGCGGGAGAAATACGTCGAGTTGACCACCTCCGACGGCGGCGAACATTGGAACCTGGAACCGCTCAAAGACCATCCGCGCTCGATTTTTTTCCTGAACGACTCGACGGGATGGCTGGTGGCCGACAACGAGGTCTGGATGACCGATGACTTCGGCAGCGAGTGGAAAAAACTGTGCGAGCAGAAGAAGCCGAATCACAAGCTCGGCGCGACGCCTCCCGGCGGCCTGCTCACTCGTATCTGGTTCCTCGACGCGCAGCACGGATACGCGGCCGGGCTGCAAAAGTCGCTGTTCGAGACGCGCGACGGAGGCCGCACCTGGGACCCGGTGACCGAAGCGGCGAGAATCGACGCCAATCCCGCCTATTCGACCTTCAACGAGATTTTCTTCGAGAACAAGAATCACGGAATCGCCGTCGGCGGCTCCATCCCGCCGCGTCCCGACGACCCGCGCCTGCCCAGTTGGATGGAGCCGCAGCGCGCCATCAAGCGCCGCCAGATTCCCACGCTGACTTTCATGCTCGAGACCATCGACGGCGGCAAGAACTGGAGGATCAACACCGCTCCGCTGTTTGGAAATCTGAGCGTGCTGCGCATGACCGGATCGCAGGGCCTGACCGTGTTCAGTTTCGGCGAGGCCTTCGAGTGGCCTTCGGAGGTTTATCGCATGGATCTGGGCTCCGGAAAATCGACGCGCGTGTTTCGCCAGAAAGACCGGCGCGTGCTCGATTGTTCCATGTATCCGGGGCGCGCTTATCTCGCCGCGGTGGAGCCGCCGGGCAAGCTGAACACGGTTCCGATTCCGGGGAAAGTGAAGATCCTGACCAGCTACGATTTCGAAACGTGGTCGGAGATGGATGTCGATTATAAAGCGGTGGCGCGAACGCTGGTGCTGGCCGGCCCGGATGCGGATCATCAATGGGCCGCGACGGACACGGGGATGATTTTGCACCTGGTTCAATAGCGACCAAAACATAACCTCCCACCCTCGTTTTATTCACAGCAAATTCACGGAACGGCAGCTGTAACCGTTTCATTCCATTCGAAATATTTTCTGTCGAAAGCATTGTCACGCGTTTGTTTTTTTGTTGACCGTAAGCTCGATCCAGTGCATCATGAGGATGGTTCCAAGAGGTTCGAAGGACAGCGAGCTTGGCGGGAAGTAGCGGATCTGGAACGATGATCCGGGGCGCAAAGTGAATAAGAGATTATTTCGGGCGCAACGGGGAGCGAAGGAAAATCGGGCGACTCGCAAGGGCAAGCTTCTCCGGTTGAAAACGGGTTGAGTGCTTTGATCCCGAGGGATAGAAATATCCCGGAGGGGAGCAAGGATTCGAAGACAGCCGGGGAATTTCGGTATCGGACTTGGCAACGGGCAACACGCGTGGAACGTACCGCGGGAGGCGACAAAAAGCCAGTCGTGGGCGGGAGCGTGAAGCCGAACGGGTCAAGGCGGGATTTGCCGCAAGGCAAGCCCCTTAAAAGCCATGCCGGAAACGCTTTGAAGACGAGAGGCCGGGAGCGTTGACCCGGCTGCGGAGACTGATCGCAAGGTCAGCCGTCGCTGCCGGAGAGTGAAAGGCTGCGTCGAGAAGCGAGCTTCCACCGGAACGGAGAAAGCGGACGCGCACCGGAGCGTCGATCCGCAGCCGGCCCAAAGCCGGCGGCGGGGAGCAAAGGGCTAACGTCACACCGTTCACGGATGCCATGTTCTGGCCGTGCATGCCGGTCGGGGAACGAGCTGACTGACGGGTCACTTGGAACCATTTTCTTTTTCGCCCGCCGCTCCCGCGTCTTCGTTGCGCTCAATATTTCCGCAGAACCGCCAGCACTTTCCCCTGAATCGCCACCGAATCGCGCGGCACGTAGATCGGCTGCATCGACGGGTTGGCAGGCTGAAGCCGAACGCGCTCGCCCGCTTCGAGATAAAAGCGCTTGAGC
>JASHWA010000060.1 GCA_030044325.1 Bryobacteraceae bacterium | reverse complement strand
GGAGGCGATGAAGCTGCTCGATCAGAATCCTGGGAAGCGCGTTCCGCGCCCCGCGCCCATCGACCGCACCAGCAAACGCCAATAGCCCTTATGCGCCCTTTCATCCCAATTCTGCTGCTTTCCGCGCTTGCGCAGGCGGCTTCGTTCACCTACGCGCGCAAAGACGAAATGATCCCCATGCGGGACGGGGTCCGCCTGTACACGCAAATTTTTACTCCCAACGAATCCGCCGAAAAGTTCCCCTTCGTGCTCAATCGCACGCCGTACGGGGTGGGCAATCTCGATTCCGCGCGCCTGAACGCGGCGCTTCCCGAACTCGCATCGGAAGGCTACATCTTCGTGTTCCAGGACATCCGCGGACGATTCAAGTCCGAAGGCCAGTTCGTCATGCTGCGCCAGCCGCGCGAGCCGGGCGACAAAAAAGCCATCGATGAGAGCACCGATACCTACGACACCATCGCGTGGCTTCTGGCGAACGTCGCCAACAACAACGGCCGCGCCGGCATGGCTGGTACGAGCTACGGCGGATGGCTCACCGTGATGGGCATGCTCGACCCGCATCCGGCGTTGAAAGCCGCCATCCCCGCCGCATCGCCGGCCGATATGTGGATTGGGGACGATTTCCATCACAACGGCGCGTTCCGGCTGAGCTACGGCTTCGAATACGCCTACATGATGGAATCTTCCAAGGAAATTACCGACCGCTCCAACGTCATCGATCGCTTCGATGCCTACGATTGGTATCTGCATCTCGGCCCGCTTTCGAACGTCGACGAAAAGTATCTTCACTACAAGCTGCCCACCTGGAACGATTTCGTCAATCATCCCGATTACGACGCATTCTGGAAGCGGCAGGGCTTCGCGCCATGGCTCAATCGCGTCACTGTCCCGACGCTGAACGTCGCGGGATGGTGGGATCAGGAGGATTTCTACGGGCCGCTCAAAATCTACGAGCTGCTCGAAAAGCACGACACCGCGAATCAGAATTTTTTGGTCGTCGGTCCCTGGAATCACGGCGGATGGTCGCGCGGCGACGGTTCGAAGCTCGGCCAGATCGAATTCGCGAGCAACACGGCCGCGTATTATCGCCGCGAAGTGATGGCGCCATTCTTCGCGTATCACTTGAAGGGCAAGGGCAAACTCGATCAACCCGAAGCACTTACGTTTCGCACGGGATCCAACCACTGGGTCCGCCACGATCTCTGGCCGCCCAAAAGCGACGCAAAACGGCTTTACCTTCGAGAAAACGGGGGATTGTCCTTCGATGCGCCGCATCGCGCCGCCGCCGAGCCGTTCGATAGTTATGTCTCCGATCCTCAAAACCCGGTGCCGTACCGCCCGCGGCCGATCGATGTCGCCAGCGGATGGACCACGTGGCTGGTGCAGGATCAGCGCTTTGTCGATCATCGCCCCGACGTCCTTTCCTGGGAGAGCGAAACTCTTGCCGACGATCTCACCGTCTCGGGAAAGATCAGCGCGCATCTTTTTGCTTCCACCTCGGGAACCGACAGCGACTGGATCGTCAAGTTCATCGACGTGTATCCCGAAAAACACGACGCCAACGCGCCCAAAGATCCCAAGATGTCCGGTTTCGAATTGATGATCGCGGGCGACGTTCTGCGCGGCCGGTTTCGCCACAGCCTGGAAAAGCCGGAGCCGGTCGCTCCCAACGCGATCGAGCCGTATCAGATCACGTTCTCCGGCAACGATCACGTTTTCCTCAAAGGTCACCGCATCATGGTGCAGGTGCAGAGCACGTGGTTCCCGGTGATCGACCGCAATCCGCAAACCTTCGTTCCCAACATTTTCAAAGCCAAAGAAACGGACTTCAAGGCGGCGACGCAGCGCATTTATCGCTCGGCTCAGCACGCTTCTTATATCAGCCTGCCGGTCGACTCTTCAGGAAAATGACCATGCTTGACCACACCATTCGCCGGCGGGGCTTCCTCGCGCTGGGAGCGTCGGCGCTCCTCACGCGGCGATTCCTCTCCGCCGCGCCGGTCGACAGCGAGCTCGATGCATTCATCGCGCGCTACATGAAAGCGATGAATGCTCCCGGAATGACGCTCGCTCTGGCGCGCCGGGACGGAGCGAATCGCGCCGCCACGTTCGGCTACTCCGACCTTGAATCGCAAACAGCGGTCAGACCCGATCATCTGTTCCAGATCGGGTCCATTTCCAAATCCTTTGTCGCGCTGACCTGCCTCCAGTTGCATGACGAAGGAAAACTGGACTTCGATCGCCCCATTCTCGACTATCTTCCCTGGCTGCCGATTGTGGCCAAGTTCGGCACGATTACGGTTCATCATCTGCTCACCCATACTTCCGGATTGCCCGACGCGCTGGCGCTCCAGTTGAGCGATCCCGGCGGCCGATTCGTGCAAGGCTACCGTCCGGGCGAGCATTTCCACTACTGCAATCTCGGCTATGGAATCCTGGGGCGCCTGATCGCGAGCATCGACCGGCGGCCGTGGTCCGAATCGGTCCGGCGGCGCATCTTCGAGCCGCTCGGCATGAAATCCTCTTCCGCGGTGATCGGCGGCGACACGCAGCCGCGCATGGCCCGCAGCTACTTGCCGAAATATAACGACCGTTTGCACACGCGGCTGTGCGAACTTGCGCCCACCGATTACCTGGTGTTCGATAACGCGGCCGGAAGCGTCACCTCGACGCCGGCCGACATGGCTCTATACATGCAAATGCTGATGAAAGGCGGCGCGGGCATCGTCTCCAGGGAGAGCTTCGCCACGTTCACCAAGCCGTACATCGACGCCCCGGACCTCGGGCCGACTTCGAAATACGGATACGGAATCGGCGTCGATCATCTGGACGGCCATCTGATTCTGCGCCACACCGGAGGCATGGCTTCTTTCGCGTCCTCGATCACGGTGGATCTGGATGGCGGCATGGCGGCATTCGCTTCGATCAACGCGATGCTCGGCTATCGGCCGGTGCCGGTAACCGAGTTCGCGGTGCGCTTGATGAACGCCGAAAAACAGGGCGCGCCTGCGCCCGCGGCGCCGGCGATCAACGATCCCCGGGAGATCAAGAATGCCTCCGATTTCGCCGGAATTTTCGAATCTGCTTCGGGACGCAAGGTGCAAGTCGTCGCCGAGGGGTCGGCGTTGAGTATCGTCGTCGAAGAGAAGAAGATCCCGCTCGAATCGGAGGGCCGCGACGCTTTTATCGCCGACGACTATTCCTGGCTGCGCTTTCCGTTGATCTTCGGCCGCAGCGATGGAAAAGTGGTGGAGTTATCGCATGGAGCCGACTGGTACGTGAACGGCAAATACACCGGACCGACATCGTTTCAGGCGCCGGCGGAGTACGAAGCCTACGCCGGACACTACCGGTCCGACAGCCCGTGGACGCGTTCCATGCGCATCGTGATCCGCAAGGGCCGGCTGTGGGCAAACGGGAACACGCCGCTCGAACCGATCGGCGGAGGACTTTTCCGTGTTGGCAGCAATTCGTTCAGCCCCGACGTGGTCGAGTTCCTCGAGGTCGTCAACGGTAAGGCGCTTCTACTGAAGACGAACGGCAGCGACCAGTGGCGCGTCGACGTTCCCTAGTGGCGCAGGGCGCCGGCCCGCTCCCCCGAAGGCCCAAACTCGCTTACGCGAAGAGAGGCTGAACAGCCGCCAGCCGTTGTATACTGAACAGTCGCGACGCGAAGATTATTACCGGGAGGCCGCATGCGAAAGATCTCTGCCAGCCTTGCAGCCGTGGCGCTGCTTTCATTACTGCATAGCTTTACTCAGACGCTAGCGCGCGCCCAGACGCTCACGCGCGCGCAGGAGCGCGCCAAAGCCAAGGCCGAGAACGTACCCGAGATCCCTTACCAGGCGGTCGCGAATTTTCTGAAGCTGCCGCCCGGCGTGTATTTCGGGGAAACCGTCGGGGTTGCGACCAATTCGAAGGGACACGTGTTCGTATACACGCGCAGCTACAACACGCGCCTGTTCGAATTCGACCAGACCGGAAAGTTCGTGAAGGAAATCGGCGAGGGGCTGTACGGTTTCGCGTTCGCGCACGCCGTTCGCGTGGATAAAGACGACAACATCTGGGCCGTCGACGAAGGCACCAACATGATTATCAAGTTCAATCCCGAAGGGAAGGTGTTGATGGTGCTGGGGCACCGGCCCGAATCGGGGCAGGTCCCGGTTACGCCGGGATTCGGCGTCGCGCCGCCCGAAGCCGAGCCGTATACTTTCAGCCGGCAGACCGACGTGGCCTTTGACTCCCACGGCGACATCTTTGTTTCGGACGGATACGGCAACTCGCGCGTCGTGAAGTACGACAAGAACGGACGCTTCATCGCTTCGGCGGGCTCACGCGGCTCCGAGCCCGGCCAGCTCAACACGCCGCACACCATCGCGGCCGACTCGAACGGAAATATCTACGTCGGCGATCGGAGCAACAATCGCATTCAGGTGTTCGACAACGATTTGAAGCTGAAAACGATTTACGACAAGGTGGGCGCGCCGTGGGCCATCTGCATTACGCCCGGTCCGCACCAATATTTGTACAGTTCCAATTCGAATCCGGACAGCAACAACGCGGAAATCATGGCCGTGACCGGCGAGGTTTATAAAATGGAGCTCGATGGCACCATCCTGGGGAAGTTCGGCAAGCCCGGAACGCAGCCGGGCGAGTTCCGGACCATTCACGAAATGGACTGCCGCTCGGAAAACGAGATCTACACGGCCGAAATCAACCGCTGGAACGTGCAGAAGATCGTGCTGCATCCCGCCAAATAGGAGCCGGTTTATGAAAACGATTCTGAACCTGACCGCGGCCGCGCTCCTTGCCGGCGCGTTGTGCACCCAGGCGCCCGCGCAAGCGCCCGAGATCGCCTTCAACTCCGCGCCCAATTTCCTCAAGATGCCGGAGCACATTTACATGGGCGAAGCCGCCGGCGTCGCGACCAATTCGAAAGGCGACATCTACGTCTACACGCGCACGGGCGACGCGTTTGCGACCACGGGAACGTCGCGGACATTTTCGCACGGCGGCTCACGCCTGTTCGAGTTCGATCCCACCGGAAAATACCTGGGCGAGATCGGCCGGGACTCCTACGGATTTCTGGTCGCGCAGTCGGTGAAAGTGGATGCGCAGGACAACATCTGGGTGGTGGATAAATCGTCGAGCCTGGTGATCAAGTTCGCGCCGGATGGCCGTGTGCTGATGCCGCTGGGGCGCAAGCCCGAGGCGATTTTCGTGGGAATGCGCGGAGGCGGCCCGGGAGCGGGACGCGGAGCCGGCGCGGGACGCGGACGCGGCGGGGAGGGCGGCAATGCCCCGCTGCCCGGCGCCGGCCAGCCCGGCGATCTGTTCAACGGCCCCACCGACGTCGCCTGGGACGCGCAGGGCAACATCTTCATCTCCGATGGCTTCGGCAACGCCCGCATCGCCAAGTTCGACCAGAACGGGAAATACATCAAGTCCTGGGGATCGCGAGGCTCGGAGACGGGCCAGTTCAACAACCCGCGCTCGCTTGCGATCGATGCGCAGGGGAATGTCTACGTCGCCGACCACGGGAACGATCGCATTCAGGTTTTCGACAACGACGGCAATTTCAAGACTGCGATCACCGGCGTCGGCTCGCCGGCCGCGATCTGCATCACGCCGGGACCCCGGCCGGTGCTTTACGCGTCCAATTCCAACGAGGAGAATTCGCTCGACCACGGGGAAATCTACAAACTGGACCTGGACGGGAAGGTGCTGGGCCAGTTCGGCCGCGCCGGCCATGTCCTCAAGGAGTTCGGCTCGGTGAACGAAATCGATTGCCGCCACGCCAACGAGCTTCTGGTCGGCGAGCTGATGAACTGGCGCGTTCAAAAGATCACGCTGCACTAACCCGTTCCCGGATCGCAGATAAATGAAGGCGGTTAGGCCCGACATTTCGCGACGCGCATTTCTAGGCGCCGGCGCTCTGGCCGCACCCGCGATTCTCAAAAGCGCGCCGCGCAAGCGCAATGTTCTGTTCATCGCTTCCGACGACCTGTGCACCCGCATCGGCTGCTACGGCGCGCCGGTGGTCAAGACGCCGAATATCGACCGAATGGCGCGCTCCGGCGTGCGTTTCGACCGCGGTTATTGTCAATATCCGCTGTGCAGTCCGTCGCGAACATCTTTGATGACCGGCTTCGCTCCCGACACCACCCGAATCTGGGCGAATAACGTGCATTTTCGAACCACGATTCCGGATGCGGTGACCCTGCCGCAGGCTTTTCACAAAAATGGATATTTCACGGCGCGGGCGGGCAAAATCTATCACTACAACAATCCGAGCGAGATTGGCACGCCCGGATTGGATGACGCCGCGAGTTGGATGGAGGCGGCCAATCCAGCCGGATACGACCGCACTCACGACGAAGCCGAGGTCACCTTCCTTGCTCCGCGCACGCCCGCGCCGGCGGCGGCAGCTTCGCTCGCCACAGCCGCGCCGGGAACACTCGCGTGGACCCGCGGAGGCAGGGGGCCGTCGGGAGTTCGAATCGCGCAGGACGGGCACACTCCTATTCTTCCCTTGAGCCAGAACGGAGATCTGGGCATCGCGCTTGCCGAGCATGCTTCCGGCGCGCCCGAGCAATCGATCACGGACT